>JACCTS010000269.1 GCA_013812245.1 Rubrobacter sp. | reverse complement strand
GTCGAATCCGTGCGGCGAGAGTTCGGAAGCATCCGCACGGGAAGGGCGAACCCGGCGATCCTGGACCGCATCGAAGTAGAGGCTTACGGTACGCGGATGGCATTGCGGAGCGTCGCCAACATCGGCGCTCCCGAGCCTCGTCTGTTAACCGTCACGCCATTCGACCCGAACTCTTTAAAGGACATCGAGCGGGCCATAAGCACCTCCGACGTCGGGCTCAACCCGCAGAACGACGGCAAGATCCTGCGCCTCCCCATTCCCGAGCTCACGGAGGAGCGCCGCAGGGAGTTGATACGCCTCGCCCGGAGCATGTCCGAGGAGGGACGGGTCGCCGTCCGCAACGTACGGCGCGACGAGATGCGCGATGTGCATGAGTTGCGGAAGATGGGCGAGGTCTCCGAAGACGACGAGCATCGCGCCGAAACCGAGCTTCAGAAGCTGACTGACGCCTACGTCAAGCGCATTGACGCGGCTCTCTCGGAAAAAGAAGCCGAGCTTCTGGAGGTCTGAGTTCTGGAACCCGTCCGAGAACGTGCCGCGGGGCGTCACGAGCGTGTGCTCACCCGCATCGACCCCCGCCGGACGCCGCGCCACGTCGCCATCATTATGGATGGCAACGGCCGGTGGGCGAAGGCCCGCTGGCTTCCCCGCGCCGCTGGCCATCGCGCCGGTGTCCAGGTCCTCACCCCTCTGCTGGAGACGGCGGGCGAACTCGGGGTGGAGACACTCACCCTGTACGCTTTCTCCACCGAGAACTGGACGCGGCCCGAGAACGAGGTCAGCACGCTCATGTCGCTCTTCCTGGAGACCGCACGCGGCAAAGTACCCGAGCTAAACGAGCGCGGCGCCAGGCTACGTTTCGTGGGACGTCGGGAGCATTTGCCGGAGTCCGTGCGGAGTGCCATCCAGGAGGCCGAGGCGCTGACGGCGAGCAACGACAGCCTGGACGTGTACATCGCGCTCAACTACGGGGGGCGCAGCGAGATCGTGGACGCCGCCAGGCGTATGATCTCGGCGGGGCTCGACCCTGAAGATGTCACCGAAGAGACCTTCGCCCGTTATCTCTACGCGCCAGACGCTCCGGAAGTGGACCTCGTGATCCGCACCAGCGGCGAACTCCGGGTCTCGAACTTTCTGCTCTGGCAGATCGCCTACGCCGAGTTCTACGTGACCGACACGCTCTGGCCGGACTTCTCCGCCGGGGAGTTCCGGCAGGCCATCGAATCTTTCGCCACCCGGTCCCGGCGCCGGGGCGGCGTGTAGGCAGAACCAGAGATGCTCCGGTGGCGCACGGTCACCGCATTGATCCTTGCTCCCATCGTCCTCGGGGCGATCATCATCGGACCCCTGGCCGTCTACGCCCTGATCCTGGTCGTCGTTGGTCTCGCCGCATACGAGCTTTCCAGGGCGCTGGAACCGTTACCGTTCCTGGCGGCGCTGGGGGCGGGCGCTATCCCGGTGCTCCTCTCGATCCCTTACGAGGTCACCGGCATCATGGCGGGCGTGTGCTTCAGCCTGCCGTGGGCGCTCTTCTGGCTGACCGGATTACCCCAGACGCGCACCCTCCGGGCGCTTCTGGCGATCCTGCTAATGGCGACCTGGGTCGGGGCGTCGCTGGCCCACCTCGGGCTGATCTCCGGCTCCTCCGACCGGGTGGTGCTCGCCCTGGTCGTGATTACTGGACCCTGGATCTCCGACTCCGGCGCCTACTTCGCGGGACGGCTGGCGGGGAAGCATCCGCTCTTCCCGACCCTCAGCCCAAACAAGACGATAGAGGGCGCCATCGGGGGACTGCTCATGACGATGCTGGTCGTCGGTTGGATCGCTCACCAGTTCCTCGCCTTCTCGATACCGGGCGCGGCGGTGGCGGGCATCGCGATCTCCTTTTTCTCGCAGACCGGAGACCTCTTCGAGTCCGTACTGAAGCGCATCCTGAACCTCAAGGATCTGGGAAGCTCGCTTCCAGGCCACGGGGGCATCCTCGACCGGATAGACAGCCTGCTCTTTACCGCGCCCGCTGTATACTATGTGCTCCTCTTTATATGAGATTCTCCAACGAAAACACTCCACTGTGAAGCGCCGCGTCACCATCCTGGGCTCCACCGGCAGCATCGGCCGCCAGGCTCTCGATGTCGCGCGCGCCCACCCCGACCGCTTCGAGATCGTCGGCCTTTCCGCAAGCTCCAACGCGGAGCTTCTGCTGTCCCAGGCCGCCGAGTTCCGTCCGGAGTACCTGGCCCTCGAAAACGGTCAGGCTTCAAACCTCGACGGTACAGCCGCCGAGATCATCACCGGACCCGGCGCCGCCCGTCGTCTGGCGGAAGTCCCCGCCGACGTCGTCCTCAACGGCATAGTCGGCTTCGCCGGTCTCGCCGCCACCGTGGCCGCGCTACGGGCCGGCAACGTCCTCGCCCTCGCCAACAAAGAGTCCCTCGTCGTCGGTGGAGAATGGGTGAATAGCCTCGCCGGGGATAATCCCATAATACCCGTGGATTCTGAGCACTCGGCGATCTTCCAGTGCCTCGAAAGTCGGCGGAATGACGAGATCTCAGAGATTCTCGTGACGGCGTCTGGAGGGCCTTTCTTCGAGTTCGAGGAGGAGCGGCTGGTGGAGGTCGGGCCGGAGGACGCGCTCAAGCACCCGACGTGGCAGATGGGGCGCAAGGTCACCATAGATTCGGCCACCATGATGAACAAAGGCCTGGAGGTCATCGAGGCCCACCACCTCTTCGGCGTCTCCTACGACGATGTCAGGGTAGTCGTGCATCGGCAGTCGGTGGTACACGGAGGTGTGCTGCTACGGGACGGCTCCGCCATCCTGCACGCGGCGCTCCCTGACATGCGGTTGCCCATCGCTTACGGCATGCTGTACCCCGAGCGGGTGGACGTAGGGGCGAAGCCCGTAGGTTTCGGGGACGCCACATGGACGTTCCACGAGCCCAGGAACGACGTGTTCCGGTGCCTGCCGCTGGCGGTGGAGGCGGGCCGGGCCGGTGGGGCGCACCCCGTCGTGCTCAACGCGGTCAACGAGGTTGCCGTGCAGGCGTTCCTTGACCATCAGATAAACTTCCCCCGGATAGCAGGTGTGATCGAGGAGGTCCTCGAACGTGTCCCCGAGAACGGAAACATGGACAGCATGGAAGCTATAGAGGCGATGGACCACTGGGCGCGTGGCGAGGCGGAGCGGCTGACGGCGGAGGTGGCAGCGCGGTGACGGTGATCATTGCAATTCTCGGGTTGATACTCCTCATCGTTATCCACGAGCTCGGGCACATGCTGACCGCGAAGGCGCTGGGCGTCCGCGTGCCAGAGTTCGGCGTCGGGTTCGGGCCGGCTATTTTCAAGAAGAAGATCGGGAAGACCGTGTACTCGTTGCGCATCATCCTGCTCGGCGGCTTCGCCAAACTAGCTGGGATGGAGGGGATGACGAGCGTCGGGGTGGACCAGAGCGACCTCGGGCCGGATACGTACCCGGCCAAGGCTCCGTGGCGGCGGGCACTCATAATCTTCGCGGGGCCGTTCGCCAACCTCGTGACGGCCGTGCTCATACTGGCGGGTGTGTTCATGTTCTCCGGTGTGATCACGGGCGCCACCACGGAGGTAGATAAGATCGTCCCGGACTCTTTCGCCGCCGAGGCCGGCATGCAACCGGGAGACCGTGTGGTCTCCGTGGCCGGGCAGCGCACCGAGAAGTGGCAGGAATTTCAGAAAGTGGTGTCGGATCGCCAGCCCGGAGACCGGGTGGAGGTCGTCGTAGAGCGGAATGGAGCCGAGAAGATGTTTGCGGGCGAACTGGGCTCCGACCCGCAGGACAAGAGCCGGGCGCTCGTGGGGGTGCAGCCGGTGCCCATAAAGGAGACTTTTGGACCAGTTGAGTCGACCGGTCTTGCGGTGAAGCAGGTCGTGAGGATTACGGGCCTCCTCGGGGCGTTCGTGGGGGATCTCGTCACCGGAGAGCGGAGTTTTCAGAAGAACGTCTCGGGACCTGTAGGAATTGCCGCGGTCGGCAGCGAGTCGGTGCAGCAGGGGTTCTTTCCGCAGCTTCTGGCGCTTATCAGCCTGAACCTGGCCCTGTTCAACCTGTTGCCGATGCTACCGCTGGACGGCGGGCATCTGCTCTTCATAGCGGCCGAGAAGGTGATGGGACGCCCGGTGAGGCCGGAGACGATGGGCAAGGTGGCGGCGCTGGGGATCGCGTTGGTCCTCGCGCTGTTCCTGTTCGCAACTTACGCGGACCTTAGTAAACTCTTTACGGGACAACCGTTCATCCCGGAGTAGACTGAGCGCAAGCTAATAGCGTCGGAGGGACCTGGCAAACATGACAGAGGCAGCGGTACAGGAGCGTCCGGTGACGAGCCGCCAGATCACGGTCGGCGAGGTACCGATAGGCGGCGGGGCCCAAATCGCCGTGCAGTCCATGACCAACACCCCGACCCACGATGTTGAGGCGACCGTGCAACAGGTCTACGACCTGAACGCCGCCGGAGCCGACCTCGTGCGCGTCTCCGTGAACGGCTCGAAGGCACTGAAAGGCTTCAAAGAGGTCGTGTGGCGCAGCCCGGTGCCCTTGATCGCCGACATCCACTTCGATTACCGCATGGCGCTCGGCGCGGCGGAGGCCGGGGCGGCGTGCGTGCGCATCAACCCCGGCAACATCGGCTCAGACGAGCGATACCAGCAGGTCATAGAGAAGTGCATGGAGATCGGCGTCGCCATGCGCATAGGTGTGAATTCCGGTTCCGTGGAGAAACGCTTCTGGGATTTACCCAAGCACGAGGCGCTCGTGGCGAGCGCGCTGCACAAGGTCGAGATCGCAGAAGACATGGGTTTCACGAACTTCAAGGTCTCGCTTAAAGCCAGTAACGTTACCGAGATGGTCGAGGCGAACAGGAAGTTCCGAGAGCACTCCGACGCGCCGCTGCACCTCGGCGTCACCGAGGCCGGTACGAAGCTGCCCGGAGCCATCAAGAGCGCGGCTGCCCTCGGCCAGCTCCTACCGTACGGCATTGGGGATACCATCCGCATCTCACTGGCCGAAGACCCTGTCGAGGAGATACCGGTCGCCTACCACATCCTCTCATGCCTCGATCTCAGGTATCGCGGCCCGAACGTTATCGCCTGCCCGAGTTGCGCCCGCACGCTGGGATTCGACGTGATCGGGATGGCCGCCCAGGTCGAGGAAGGTCTCAAGCACTACGAGGACCACTTCACCGTCGCCGTGATGGGCTGCATCGTCAACGGTCCCGGCGAGGCACGGGACGCCGACTACGGCGTGGCAGGCGGCAAGGACGACGGCGTGATCTTCTCCAAAGGCCAACCCCTCCGCAAGGTCGGCCGCGACGACATCTACGACGCCCTCTTCGAAGAGATAACGAAGGACGGCTGGAAGTAGATCTGGCAGAAGATTGCTGTGAATGGGCTCTACGGCTCTACAGCCTTAGAGGTAGCTTCTGCTATCTAGTTAACCCCGTGTGCAGGTTTCTCCGAACGGTTGAATAAAGCGCGGAACCTCCCTACGCTCGGTGGCCTCCAATCCTACCGAAGCTAGAAGGAGGTTCCGCTCTCGTGGATCTTAGCACCTTCATCGTCGCCGTCTTTTGCCTAA
>JACCTS010000268.1 GCA_013812245.1 Rubrobacter sp. | reverse complement strand
ACGACCGCTTCGAGCCGCTGTTCACTCTTGCCCAGAAAGGGATAGAGGAAGGATGAAGCCCCCACGTCGTGCCCCTGCTCCCGATGCTCGAAGTACACGTGGACCGTTTCCCAAAGCATGTGGTAGAGGACCTCGAAGACCTCCTGGCACACGAACGGATCCCCGTCCGGCGGGGCGAAAGAGTACTCCCCCGCCTCGCCCGTCAACGCGAACGTCAGCGCCCCATGCTCCCGCGCCGCCCGGAGTGTGCGCTCCACTGCGAGATCTGCCTCCGGGAAAGCGAAGCCCATCACCATGTCATCGGGATTCAGGATCACCGACAGACGCGCCTCGAAGTCCGGTCCCACATCCAGCGCCGGCAGCGCCCGCTTGCCCACGATCACCGGATGTACGAACTCCACCGAGACATGCTCGGCGTCCGTGGCCGCCGACCCGCGTCCGAACGCCAGGAGCCTCCCGCCTTTCGTAAATCGCCGGGACATCTCGTGGCACGCTTCAGCGAGCCGGGGAATTTCGGCTTCGAAGAAGTTCTCGAAGATCTCGTTGCGACGCAGCAGTTCTTCTCTGCTCCGGGCGGTCAAAGTGTCCATCCGCATCTCCTACGCCCCGTATTACTCTGAGTAGAGGCTCGGTTGCGGCGCTTCGTCTGGTGGCATATTCTTGCTCACAATTCCTCTGAACGTTGGGGATGCTCGTTACGTTTCATCTTCATACTTCATCTCCCAACGCTCAGGGCCGATGACCTGCACCAGAAGCTTGGTTCCCGTTTGCCCTCCACTAAGGCTCCCGATGTGCGGGTAACCGCCATCGTAGGTAACGATCCATCCGCGTTCATCCGCGACGCAGTCGAGGTGCAGCGTGATCAAACCCTCCTCCGGCAGATGCTGGAGGACCCTGACACCACCGCCCGAAAGAACCTGCATCACTTCGTCGACTCCCGGACCACCGCTGGTCGTGTTTGTGTGGAAGCGATCGAACCGCGTGTAATCGACTCCGTCCTCGACGATATAGAGCGGGGATACACAACACCGTTGGTCGAGTCGAGAGTACTCATTTCACCGCCACCGGATACCTGTGCCGTTCGGCCCGCCTCCGCGATAATTTGCAGCAGGCGCTCGCGCGATGGCAAGAAGTGCTCCTTCACCGAATCCGCCTCCGCATCATCCAGGGTGGGCCGGTTGAGCATTTCCCGGATGGCGACCGGTACGTCGCCCAACTCGATCGGCCAGATCCGCGAGCCAACAGGCCCCAAGGCTTCGTTGATGTCGGTGAGGTTGGTAACCGATGGGCGTCCGCTGGAGAACTTAAGCCGAACGCCCTCTCTATTGCTATGGGCCATGTACTCCTCCCACTGCCTATCTAGTGACCATACCCTAGTCCGTATCATAACGCAGGCGAATGTACCTCCCACGTATAAAGCTGACAGCAATGCCACGGACGTTGTGGATTTAGCCGGTCTTATGCGAACCTGTTCCGGGCCATTCATATAGTTATCGTCACATAACGGCAAAGACAGGAGGAATGCCGTAACTCTCCGTAAGGGCATCAAACCTGAGAAGCTTCTCACGCTCGTGCACGGAGCTGGACCCAGCGTTGCATCCACTTTCACGGCGGGCGGCTATTGGCTAACCTCTATGAGAGCCAGCTTCCCACTCTTCCGGCTTCGGTCCACTCTCCATCGAGCTTCGAGAACAACCAGAAACCGCCGGAGCCTACGTTCCAGTCGAACTGCTGTCCGGCGTAGAGTATCGCCTGCGTCACGTCCCGATCGAGCCCGACCCGCGAGAACCGGAGCGTGCCGTCCGATTCGGGGAACTCCTCGCGAAAGCGAGTCCATCCATCTCCATCGCGGAAGATGTGCTCGAACTCCTGATCGCCCACGCAGATCAAACGTCCTCCGGGGTTGAGATCCGGCTCGACCGGGTGCTGCTCGCGATTCTTCGCGAGAAAATCGGCCAGCGTCTCCCCACGGATACCATCGAGGTTCTCGCGTATGTAGGTGAGCATCCGTTCGTCGCCACCCGGCATTTGCAAACCGCTGCGGGTCAGAGAGCGAACGACCTGCCTCTCACAGAGATGCAGGCGAGCGAGGCAAGCGGCCAGAACCTTCTGTTCGTCAGCTATAGTTCCGTTGAAATCTGACATGTTCGTAGCGTATATCCATAAAGCCCTCCTCTTCGAGACTGAATTGTTCGAGCGATTCCAGTCCGAAACCATAGCGAGCTTTCGACACGCCGTATTTCGTTTCAGCGTGGCACGGCGAACGCCCTTCGAAAGTCACTCGACCGGCAAGGGTGGGACGGCACAGCCCAACTTGTTAGTTAACCCCGTGTGCAGGTTTTTCTCCGAACGGTTGAATAAAGCGCGGAACCTCCCTACGCTCGGTGGCCTCCAATCCTACCGAAGCTAGAAGGAGGTTCCGCTCTCGTGGATCTTAGCACCTTCATCGTCGCCGTCTTTTGCCTAA
>JACCTS010000240.1 GCA_013812245.1 Rubrobacter sp. | reverse complement strand
GTCGGCCGGCAGGTCTTTGCCCAGCCCGATACTTCCGTTTTTCCTCATGAATACTCCTTTCTCTCTCCCACGCTCTACGCGCCGGAATTGTACACGTCGTCCGTATACCTGTTGTACGGACGCATACCAATCCTGGATGTTACCCCAGGTGCATGCTTGCCGCGAGACCGTCCTCTTCGCAGGGGCTCGCCGATCCAAGCGCGCGTCTCGGGAGGACTGTCGCGGTCTGTTTCCACGGATGATTCTCCACAACCTTCTAGATTTCGCATATCCGATCGTTCGACGAGACTGTAACCTTGCCGGGGAAACCGTGTCAAGTATCCGCCAAACCGTTTGCAACCGCGCTGTCTGTCCGGCCTTCTCCGTCATCCGCTACACCACTGCCCGGAGGATACCCGCGAGCGTCCTGGCCGTCTTTGGCCGCCGGTCCGAAAATATCGTGCCTGGCCCGGCGCCAGTTACGCACGGCGTCCCGGGTGTTCTCGCTGAAGAAGGTAAGACGGAGGGGCGGACCATCGCCCGACGGCCCGGGCCGTCTTCGCCCTCGGGAAACAGGAAGAAAACGTCCATGCCGCGTACGACGGTCTACCCGTACCGTGTTGTGCTTGAATAGGAAGAATATGGAGCATGCAGGACGGCCCATTCTGAAGGACTTCCCCGACCGCTTCGAGACGGAGCGGCTCCTCATCCGATGTCCGCTACCCGGCGACGGCCCGGAGCTCTTCGCGGCGGTCCGGGAGTCGTACGATGAGCTGAAGCCCTGGATGCCGTGGGTAGAGTTCCACAAGGCGGTCGAGGACTCAGAGGCGAGCGCGCGGCGCGGGTGGGTCGAGTTTCTGGAGCGGTCCGACCTGCGGATGCACCTCTTCTTGAAGGGCACGGACACCCTGGTGGGAAGCAGCGGTCTGCACCGCATAGACTGGTCGGCGCCGAGGTTCGAGATCGGCTACTGGCGCCGTACGTCATTCGCCGGGCAGGGCTACATAACCGAGGCGGTGCGGGGCATCTCGGCCTTCGCCTTCGACTCCAGGGGCGTGGGCGCGAGGCGGCTGGAGATCCGGTGCGACTCCCTGAATCGTCGCAGCATGCACGTGGCCGAATGCGCCGGGTTCTGGCTCGAAGGGGAAGTCCGAAACGCGGAGGTCGGCCCGGATGGGAGCCTGCGGAATTCCCTGATCTTCGCCGGGCTCCCGGAAGAGCATCAAGCCCCGTAGCCTGAGACCGGCTGACCCTTCCTAGCCCCGCCAAGTTTCGGCGTAGGGTCCATACGGATCATAGGAGCCATAAGGGCCGTAGCCGGGGCGATAACGACGCCGGTTCATGAGCGCCACGATGGTCGCGCCGGCCCCGAGCAGGGCGAAGGTGAAGACTATCAACTCCCCAACGAACGGGATGAGGGAGGTGGCGGAGACGACGAAGGCTCCAACAACAGCCGCCAGGGCATTACCTCCCCGGTGGCGTCCGGTGGCGAGCAAGACTTTACGCCCCACGAAATACGCCGCTACGAGAGCCCCGAAGAACAAGAACGCCAGGTATAGTGGCGCGAGGAGCACCAGTAAGAACCAGCCAACGAACGAAATAAACAGCACCACACCAAGAACGACGGCCACGGGCACGGAGACGACCCCGAAGAGCAGCGACCTTCCCGGAGAACGCTCCAGGTTTCGCGTCACGGACGAAAGCGTTCCAGGGGCCAGCACCGAGATCAGCACGGTACACGCGGCGAAAATCAGGGTAAGCAGGAGCCAGCCCAGAAAGCCCAATATGCCCGGTCCATGGTCAAAATCTCCATCGGGCCGGTCCAACCCGGAAGCCATCCCGGCCCTGGTGTTCCCCTCGACCCTGGCGCCGGGCGCGGGAAAGATCCCCCCGTTCCCGCACTCCACGTCGCCATTGATGTGGGCGTTAGGACCCAGAAATACGTCGCCGGTACCTACGTCTATGTCTCCTTCGACCGTGGAATCGACCCGCACGTCGCCGGCCGCGGACTTCACGTCGCCGCCGACCGAATTCCTAACCTCCACGTTCCCGACAGCGGATTTGACATCGCCACCGACGGAACCGTTCACGAGGATGTCGCCGCGTCCCGTCTGCACGTCGTCCTCGACCCGCCCATTCACCACCACGTCGCCTACGGCGGTCGAGACCTCCTCTCGTGTCTCGCCGGACGGTACGGTCACGTTGCCGAAAGCTCGTTGCTGGAGGGCGTAGGCGGGGAGCGGCGGCAAAAGCGCCACCATGCAAACCACGAGACCGGAGATCGCAAGTAGGGGTCGGACGGGAGTCCGGATGGAGGACGGGATGGCGAGGATCATGCCTGGCGGGAACGGCGGGCGGCGGTGAGAACCGCCGCGGCGATGAGAAGGTCGAGCAACGCGCCGACGCCCAACGCGACCAGGAGCACGGAGCCGGCGGCGGCGAAGGCCGCGCGAGCAACTTCGGATGCTCCGGCCACGAACCCCCAGAACACGCTCAAGGCGTCCACGACGGGCACGATGGGGTCGGAGTGGTATATCTCCAGGGCGAGCAGCGAGACCGCCAGCAAAGCTACGGCGAGCAGCGCCCACAAGAACCGTGCCCGCACCCGCCGGGTCGGCAGGGCCATCGCCACGCTCCGCGAGATCGAACCCGGCCGGGATGCCACGTACTGGAGCGAGCACAGCGACCGGCTCAGGTCCAGCTCGCGCCGGTACACGCTCTTGCATCCGGGACATCTCTCGAGGTGATCCCGCACTTCGCGCCTGTGGGCCGGGCCGAGGCCGCCGTCGGCGAGCTCGAAGACCGCCTCCAGGTCGCACTCGCGGCTGCGGTCATGCGGCAGGCTCATACCGCCTCGCCGCTCTCTTCGAGCCTACCCGCCAGCATGTTGCGCGCCCGGAAGAGGCGGCTCTTGACCGCCGGTATGGTGACGTCCAGAACCTCGGCGATCTCGGCGTAGCTCATCTCCTCGGAGTAGCGCAGGACGAGCGGTACCCCGTATATCTCCGGCAGCTTCCCGATGGCATCCTGAAGGCTCCGGGAGCGGTCGGCCTCGACGGCCTCGGCCTCGGGCCCTCCGGCTAGAGAGGCGTGAATTTCCGGGTTGAACTCCACGATCTCCCGGCGACGGCGCAGGGTGTCCACCCCGAGGTTGTTGGCGATCGCGAGGAGCCAGGTCTTGAAGCGGTAGTCCGGGTTGAAGGTCTCCAGGCGGTCGTAGGCGCGTAGGAACGTCTCCTGCACCAGGTCCTCCACCGAGATCTCACGCCGCGCATACGAGTACAACACCCGCCCGACCAACCGCTCGTAGCGGCGCACCAGTTCCTCGTAGGAACGGACATCACCGTCCAGGGTCCGGGCGACCAGATCGTTGTCCTCCAGCGTCTCGCGCCGGACCGACACGCCCCTGAGCCGTTGCCTCCAACCGCCTAATGCCACCGTAGATGTGTACTCCATACCATAACGAGTATACGCTGCCCGTTCCCGAAAGTTTCGTGGAAGAATACACGCCGCGCAAAGCGTGCCCGCTACCGTGGCGCTGCTCGCCGCCGGGACGGGCCAGGCGTTTCGGAGCAGGCACGGATGATCTCTTGATATCGGGCGATGACGAATCGAGGTTGGCCAATTGCGCGGCCGTCTTGTCGGCGAAACAAGGTCTCCACTCCCTCGGCAACCATTGGTATGGTTATAGTGCACCTCGAAACTTGAATATTCATGACAATGCGGACCTTTTGGTCCCACTGCTGGCAGACCGTGGCCTCTTCGCTCCCATGCCCAATAACAGCGCAGATTTTTGTGTCATGGCTAGTGGTGGATTCAGCGTGAGCTTGGCTGTTCCTGGAGACTCGATCCATCCACTTTACGTACTTGGGTTGATCAATACCAAACTGCTCTTCTGGAATTTGAAGTTGATAAGTAACAGGTTCCGTGGTGGCTGGATCACTTGCACCAAGCAGTATTTCGGTACCTTACCGATCCGCTCCATAGACTTTTCCGACGCGGAGGACGCGGCGAGGCACGAGCGGATGGTGGGGCTGGTGGGGCGGATGCTGGAGCTGCACGAGCGACTGGCGGAGGCTCGCATAGAGCGGAAGCGGACGGTGATCGGGCACCAGATCCACGCCACCGACCGGCAGATAGATCAACTGGTCTACGAACTCTACGGGCTAACGGAAGCGGAGATTACGATAGCGGAGGGAAACTCATAACGGAAGTACGACGCTCACACATAAACGTGCCGGAAGAGATCGGGAGAAGCTCGGTGGACAGGAGGATATTCGGTGGGCGCTTCGATCCGTAGCGGGCCTCAATAGTCGGGCAACGATCCTCCGGCGTCGCCGAGAACGTACTCGTCGAACATCCTCTCGATCCTGTCGGACTCGTCCGCGGCAAGATCCCGCCTCTCACCGGGGTCCGCCAGCACGTCGAAGAGCCTGACTTCCTTCCGGTCATTGTCGCCGAACGCCACGTACTGTTCGTCGCGGGTCCAGAAGTGACTGCCGTAGCCCAGGGTGAAGTGAGGGCGCGGCTCGGGGTCTTTGTCGTTTAGAAATACGCTGAGGTCCTGGCCCTGCATCCTGGTCGGCTGCTCTATTCCCAGCGTACTCAGGATTGTTGGCGCGACATCGTGGGTGGAGGCATAGAAATTGTTTCTCTCGCCAGCCGCTTTACCCTCGGGATGGCGGACCATAAGGACCGTGTCGGTTAACTCCGGGTAGAGCGCGTAGTGAAGCTTGCCGACGTAACCGTGCTCCCCCAGCGGATGGCCGTGGTCGCTGATGACGACGAGTAGCGTGTTGTCCATGATCCCGAGGTCGTGGGCCTTCTCCATAAATTTGCCCAGCCAGTGGTCGGCCATCGTTACTTCTCCGGCGTACAGGGAGCGCATCCGCAAGAGTTGCTGATCGGTGAGGTATCCGTCCTCGCCATAACGCGGGTTGAAAGGCTCCAGGCCATCGTAGCCGTCCGGGTCGTAGAGGCTCACGTACTCTTCAGGAGGATCCCAGGGCTCGTGGGGATCGTAGCTGTCCACCACGAGAAAGAACGGCGAATTGTCGCGCAGTTGCTCCAGATACTCCATCCCCTGGATGAATACACTGGGGGCGAACCAGTCCTTCTCGCTTTCGCGATCCTGGGTGTTGGCGAGGTACTGACGGATCTCCTCCGGCTGAACGGGCAGATACTTCGCCATCTCTTCGTCGGAGACGGAATCAGGGTCTCTGTACGGGTCGTTCTCCTGGCCCCTTATCTTGTAGAACGCGCCGAAGCCGCGGTCGAAATTCATCGAGGAGGCGAACTGATGCCAGGTGTCCGTGACGATGGCGTTAGTGTAGCCCGCATCGCCGAGGATCTCGGCCAGGGTGGGCTGATCGTCGGGGATGGGGAGCCAGCCTCGTACGGGGGCCTTCTTCTGCTCCGCCAGGCGATCCTTGAAGGGAAAACACCTCATGCCCGTGTGGATCGCACGCCGGGCCGGGATGGTGGGCATGGCCTCGGGGTGGGCGCGGGTGAACCACAGGCTTTCCTCGGCGAGGGCCTTTAGAGTCGGCGTCTTCGTCCAGGCGTTGCCGTAGGCTCCGACGTGGTCAACCCTCAGGCTGTCCAGGATCACCAGGATCACGTTCATGCGCGACCCGGAACTGCCGCACCCCAGGCCCACCCACGGCGCGCCGAGCAAAGCAGCCCCCGCCATACCGGCTCCCGCCAGCTTTAGAAAGCTCTCCCGATTGAACGACTGCCCTGACTTCTCTTTCCCCACGACGAGCTATTGTAGAGTAACCCGCCAGGAGATTCCCAGAGGCCGCCGCGCCAGGCATGAAGGCGAAAATTGCTTACGCCTGACCGATCTCCTCGACCCTCTTCTCCACCTTCTCGACGTACTGCCGGGGCTTCGTCTTGCGCTCCAGGCCGCTGGCGGCCATGTAGCGGACCTTGCCGAAGACTGGGCGCTCGGTCCAGCCGCGGTCGTGCTGGCCGAAGACCCAGGCGACGTTGGCGTATGAGTTCGGGTCGCGGCCGTCCAGGAAGTACTTGTTGTTGAGATAGAGCGTGGTTCGGTAGGCGCGCTCAGGGGTGTTGGACCACTCCAGGATCTTCTTGCCCCAGTACATGCGCATGTAGTTGTGCATGTAGCCAGTGTGGACCATCTCCTTCATCGCCGCGTTCCAGTACTCGTCGTGGGTCTCGGCGTTCTCCAGTTGCTTCGCCGTGTAGCTGTGCTCCCGGTCATCCTGTTTGTGTTCTTTCAGGGTTTTCTTCGCCCAGCCCGGAAGGTTCGAGTACGAATCGTAGTCTTTCGTAAAGTAGACGAAGTTCATCGTCAGCTCGCGGCGTACGATCAACTCCTCCAGAAAAGAGTCCACGTCCTCCCTCGGGCTACCTTTCTCCTGGGCCTGGAGCGCCACGTAGACCGGCGAGATGTGCCCGAAGTGCAAGTATTTGCTCATGTGCGAGACATCGTCCGTCTGCGGCTGGTTCCGGTTCCGGTCGTAGACGCCGAAGCTGTCCTTCAGGAAACGGCGCAGGATCTTCTTCGCCTCCGACGTTCCGCCCCTGTACAGGTGACTGAGAGCGCTAACGCTCCGGTCGAGGTTCATGTCGTCCAGGATCTTCTGCGTATCGGAGAGGTCGAGCCCGCCGGCCCGCATGTTGAGCGACTGCTTCTTGGGCTTCGTCGGCGTAAGCGCGACGAGGAAGTCGTCCAGATATTCGTGGATGCGGGGCCGCAGGGTGCGCGCGGCGTGCTCCTGCTTGTCCGAGGCCAGCTCGACGGGCACGACCACGTCGGACTCCACCTGCGTGACGAGGCACTTCGCCTCTCGCGCCACCTTCTCGCGCCACTTCCGCTGCGGTCGCATGTAGCCACGATCCGTGACGATCAAGGAGGCGTCCTTGCCCACTTCTACGGCCACGTCGTCCGGCGATCCCTTGCGGACGGCGAGCTTGATGCCACGCTTGCGAAGCGCCTCTTCCACGTCCTGCAACCCCTCCAGCATGAAGGCGTAGTGGCGGAGGTTGGCCTCCGGGTAGTCGTCGGTCAGGCCGAACACGACGAGCAGGCGCTGCCCGAGGTCGTCGGCCCTCTGCACCGCGTACTCCAGCGCGTGGTTGTGCTCCGCCCGCTGGGAGGACTGCATCCAGTACAGGACATAATTGCCATCCCGGACATCCTCGGCATTGAGATGCTGGACCCTCTCTTCCTGCACGCGCTTGGTGGACCTCACCGTACCCCTCCTTCTACGAGCCTGAACGGCAAGCATACGACCCCTGCCCCGTGAGAGATGGATGAGAAACTACAGTCGTGCCTGCTGGACGCCCGCAAAACATCCGAAGGGCGCCTGCTATCCGGTCTATTCGTCTTTCTGGGCTTTATCGAAGGTGGCGGCGGAGCGGGCACGCCATTCGATCAGGTCCTCGCGCCGCTGTTTCAGTTCCCGCTCCGGCATCCGGGGCGCGAGGTTGTGCTTTTCTAGCGGGTCGCTGCGCAGGTCGTAGAACTCCTCGGGTTGCTTGCCGTAGTGGTAGATGTACTTCTCGTAGCCCTGCGTGCTCGCCATGCACAAAAGGTCCGGTCGGCAGTTGAAGTAGAGGGTCCGATCTTTGGGAGGATCGAGGATGGACGACCCAGGATACGTCCCACCGACGACATCGTAGTTCAGGAGGTCGAGGATGGTCGGCGGGATGTCCATGTGGTTCACGGGGTGATCCGCGTCTATCGTGGCCCCGTTTTGCCAGCGTTGCGGGTCATGGATGATGAGCGGAACCCGCAGGCCTTCCTCGTGGATCACGTTGTCGTGGCCCCGGACGCCGTGCTCGGCGAAGCCCTCACCGTGGTCGCCGTAGATCACGAAGATCGTGTTCTC
>JACCTS010000222.1 GCA_013812245.1 Rubrobacter sp. | reverse complement strand
ACTCTTCGCCTTCGATGGTCCGCGGCACGAGCGTTGCGGCTAGCCCCACCTCATCGAACAAACGCAACCACGTCGCGCGAGAAAATAGCCCCTCGAGATGGACATCATGGGCGACGCGCATCCGCCCCTCGGGTTCGCGCAGCAAGAACGCGTAATGCACGGTGTAGGTAGTCTCGCCCGGCTCGGGCGGCAACGTCCACTCCAGGTAGCGCGCCTGACGCCCGTTTTCGTCCTCACCGCCTCCGTGCTCGGTGAACTCGGAGAACGTCTCCGTGGTCGCGTCAGGCGCAACAAGCGCCACGCCGCCTGGCGCGAGGTGGGAAGCTACTGTCTGAAGCGCCGCGCGCAGGTCGTCTTCGGTGGTCATGTACATAACAGCGTCGTGAACGAACACCGCATCGAAGGTCCGGCCGAGGCGGACGGATCGCATATCGCCCTGTAGGTGGGTGCACTCGGGGTTGAGCGTGTGGCTGATCTCTCGCATCCCGTCTGCGGGCTCGACGAGGGTCATGGCGAATGAATGCTTCATGTGGGAGGCGTTGTTGCCCCCTCCGCTGCCGAGTTCGAGTACCTCGCGCACCTCGCGGCGCGCCGGAGCGTGGATCATCTCCACGTAGAGATCCGCCTCCTCAGCGTACTCAGATGGCGGCGAGATGACAGGCCACCAGTCGGCGATGTCGTAGTAGAGCTGCTCCTTCACGAATAGCCTCCGTTTCCTCCCCGCTACCCCTCGCCGTGCGCCGCAGACCTTCATGCCGCAAAGCGCCGCCGTCATGGGATCTCGCCGAGCGCCGAATCCTCGGAGCCTTGCGCTCCTTGCCGTGGGGTCATTTCTGCGAAAGAAGGAGGGGCTCTTTCTGAGCCCCTCCTTCCGAACCGTTCGGCTTGTTTACTCTATGGTGTCGGGTCGGCGTACGAGAGGCCGAAGATGCTGCTGTTGCCAAAGCCTTTGGGACACTCGGCGTTGGGCGCTGGCGGGCCACCATCCTCATGGCTCCACGGATCGGCCGCCGCGGCTCGGTCGCGCGGCCTATCGGCCACTATCGGGTCGGCTTCTCCGCTGAGCACCGCCTCGACGAACGCCTGGCGGTAATCGTCTATGGCCTCACAGTTCTCTCCCTCGCGCATGTCGTTCCACACGGCAGACCCAAATTCGCGAGTGGCGACGGCGTAGTTGTAGTCGCCAAGGAACTCGGAGGTCAGGCCATTGGCACTCGACCCGCGGGCGTCGCCGGTAGCCCCACGATGAACCGTGGTAAAGGCGCCAACCTCACCGGTGGCCGGATCCACCTCCGCGTGCCTCACGACCCCGAGCATCGGACGTGGGTTCTGCGTCGTCTCCTGCCAATCCTCGAGGTAGGCATTGTAGACCAGGTAAGCATCGGTGCCGTCAGGGGAGATGGCTATCGCCGGCTGATTGGCCCGGTCGTCATCCTCGGATACGATTTGCGGATCAGAGTAGGTCTGGCCCCCGTTCGTCGAGTGGATAAGGTAGGCCTTCTCCTCGTTCTGGCCGGCGCGGTCGTCTGACCAGTTCACCAGTATCTCGTCGGTGGCGTCAACGCCGCTCGGGGCGCCGTTGGCGATGTCGAGGCTGGGAAAGGTGTTGGTGCGGGCGCCGGCTACACCGTCTATGGTGAAGCGCCCCTGCGCCGGGTCGAACTGGCCTATGCCGGCCACGTCGGTGATGCTGGTGGGCCTCTCGAAGGTCTGGCCGCCGTCGAAGGAGCGCTGCTGGTAGAAGACGTCGGTCTGACTTTGCTTGTCGAAGCCCTCGTAGATGACGTAGACGACGCCTTCGCTGTCGGTGCGGATCGTGCATCCCTGGCGGCCGCCGGTCTGGTTGTTGTTGGTCGCCGCGGTGAGCTGGCGCACCGTCCACGTATCCCCACCATCGGTGGATCGGCTGAATAGCACGGGCTCGGAGCCCGCGGCGCCGCGGAAGCCAACGTTGCAGACGTAGGCGTTACCGAAGTGCGGGCTCGACTCGGCGTTGTCTGCCCAGAGCTGCTCCTTGTCGGAGAACAGGGCCGAGTTCTGTTTTGTGACGATAACCGGGTCCATCCAGGCACTGTTCTCACCGGCTATGGCACCATCGATGTCGTCCGTCCGGGAGACGGCGATCGCTCCCTGGCCCCTGAAGCCAGGGCTCCCGGGGAAGTTGGTTGCGATGTTGGCGTAGTAGAGGCGGGCGCCGTTGGACCACGAGAAGTCGCCGTTTTCGTCAGGCCGCGGGCCGAAGACGAGCTCTGGGTCTCCGTTGGAGACGAGGCCGTTCTCGTCGTAGTTCGGGAGCGTCCCGATCGGGCCGTCCTGCTCGGGGACGCACTCCTCATCGCCCGTGCAATTGCGAGCCGAGTAGCCCTCGTATTCAGGTTGTGTCCAGGTCTGGCCGCCGTCGGTGGAGAACTGCACGCCGGAGACACCGACGCCTGGGGTGAACGGGCAGTTCGTGTCGTCGCCGGCGCGGCAGAGTTCCATGTCTATGTTGTCATTGGCGCCGGCTGCCAATATGTTCGGGGCTACCGGGTTGACAGCGAGACCAGGTTCATTCTGCTTGTTCTGCGAGAACGCGTTCCCGCCCTCGAACTGGTCGCGACTGCCCACGGTTACTTCGCTATCCCCAACAACGGCGAAAGCCGGAAAGGCTATGAGCACCGCCATAAAGGCGGCCAAAGCCAATACCGGCAAAGATTTCCCAGTGCGCATGCTTTCCCTTTCCCCTTGATGTGCCATACGCTGTCAGCATACACAAAGCATGCCGTGTCAATCAACCCCGTGGTCGCCCTGGTCCGACAAACTAGAGCAAATTGCAAAGAGGTTGCACCTTAGGAAGCATTTCAGCACTTCAGCTAGTCAGCTTGTTATTTCTGAAACCTGTAGCCTGCAACCCGCTCCAGTTCATTCC
>JACCTS010000194.1 GCA_013812245.1 Rubrobacter sp. | reverse complement strand
GTTCGTGCCCATCGCCGCCACATCGAGGAGCAAGTCCACGAGATGATCCGAGAGCAAATTCACCTCATCAACGTACAGGATGCCCCGATGCGCCGCCGCCAGAAGCCCCGGCTCGAACGCCTTCTTGCCCTCGACGAGCGCCTTCTCGATATCCAGCGTCCCGGTGAGCCGATCCGTGCTCGCCCCCACCGGCAACTCCACCAACCGAACCGGACACTCATCCGATGGCGAGTCCGCCGGATGCGGTCCGGCGGGACACTCCAGGTTCGGGGATTCCGGATCGCAGGAGTAAGGACAACCGCTGATGACCCGGATAGGCGGCAGCAACTTCGCCAGGGCCCGCACCGCCGTGGACTTCGCGGTCCCTTTCTCGCCGCGCACCAGCACGCCCCCGACCTCCGGGGAGACGGCGTTCAGGAGGAGAGCCAGCTTCAGGTCATCCTGGCCGACGATGGCGGAGAAAGGGTACGGGGCTGTCAACGAGAGTCTCTTCCTACATACAAGGTCGTCAGCCAGACGATCATTAGTACCGTAACCATTCCGGCGATTACCGCCGTGATCCCACCCATAGTAGTCAGCACCAGGGTGTTTATAGCCTGAAGGACTATGAGCAAGATCACGAACCTGACCAAGCTAGCCTGCAGCCAATTGCCGAACCTTCTCATAGCTTTTCCTCCAACATTCCCTCGTTTTCCAGATAAACTTGCTTCAGAGCTTCAAAGTCTTCGGCATCCGGTTCCGCCCACAGGCCGCGCTCGGCGGCCTCCATGAGCCGCTCGGAGATTGCGCGCAACGCCCACGGGTTGGACTCCTGCATGAAGTCGCGCACGGACTCGTCAAGGACGTACTTCCTGGTCACGTCGCGGTACATCCAGTCTTCGACGACGCCGGTGGTCGCATCGTAGCCGAAGAGGTAGTCCACGGTGGCGGATAGCTCGAAGGCTCCCTTGTATCCGTGGCGCTGCATGGCTTCGATCCACTTCGGATTCGCCACGCGGCTGCGGAACACGCGGCGCGCCTCTTCATCCAATCTCCGCGTCTTCGGGCGCGAGGGGTCGGCAGAGTCGCCGATGTACGATTTCGGGTTCCTCCCCGTCAGGGCGCGGACGGCGGCGATCATACCGCCGTGGTACTGGAAGTAGTCGTCTGAGTCGAAGAGGTCGTGCTCGCGGTTGTCCACGTTCTTTACCGCTATCTCCGTACGCCTGAGGTTCGACTCCAGCGCCTCCCGCGCCTCGACACCGTCCAACCCTCGACCGTAGGCATAACCTCCCCAGACGGCGTAGACCTCGGCCAGATCCTCGTCCGAGCGCCAGTTTCGGGCGTCCATGAGCGGCAGGAGCCCGGCCCCGTATGCTCCTGGTTTGGAGCCGAAGATGCGCGTTGTGGCGCGACGCTCGTCGGCGCCGGCGGCTTTCTCCTCGTCGGCGTGTTTCCTGACGAAGTTCTGGTTGTGTGGTTCGTCGAGGCTGGTTACGGTGGTGAAAGCCTGGTCGAGAAGGGAGATCAGGTTCGGAAAAGCGTCTCTGAAGAAGCCGCTGATGCGCACCGTAACGTCTATGCGGGGACGCCCGAGCTCTTCGAGCGGTATCACGTCGAGTCCGGTCACCCGCCGCGACTCCTCGTTCCAGACAGGCCGCACACCAAGCAGCGCCAGTATCTCCGATACGTCGTCGCCCTGCGTCCGCATCGCCGCCGTCCCCCACACCACGATGCCGACGGTCTCGGGGTAGCGGCCTTCTTCCTCCTGGTAACGTCGGAGCATGTCGTCGGCGAGCCTCCCGCCGACCTCCCAGGAGAGAGCGCTCGGGAGCGCCTTCGGGTCCACGGAGTAGAAGTTGCGGCCCGTTGGCAGCACGTTGACGAGCCCGCGAGTCGGTGAGCCGCTCGGGCCAGCAGGCACATACCCTCCGCCGAGACCGGCGAGCAGGTTCCTCATCTCCTCCGGCGTCCGCATCAGTCGCGGCACGACCTCACCGCAAATGAAGCGCAACGAACGCTCCACGCCCGCGTCAGCGACGCCAAGCACTTCCTCACACACCGCCGCC
>JACCTS010000189.1 GCA_013812245.1 Rubrobacter sp. | reverse complement strand
TCGAGCCGCCGAGGTCCGCGGTCCTCACGCCGTCGAGGACGGCCTCGAAGGTCGCCTCGTATATAGCGCGCGAGACGCGGCTCGCCGCCTCCTCGTGCATGAAGTTAAGGAGCGCGGCGCCCGCCAGGATCATCGCCATCGGGTTGGCGACGTTCTTGCCTTCTAGCGATGGTGCCGTCCCGTGCGGCGCTTCGGCCATGACGGTTTCGGGGTTCTCGTCTTCGTCGAGTGAGATCAGCAAGGACTCCGCGCCGGCGATGGAGCCGAACATTTGCATCACCAGGTCCGAGATGCAGTCGCCGTCGCGGTTGAGGGTCGGGATGACGAGCGGCTCGCCGTATGTGGTCAGGAGCAGCGCGTAGGTGGCGTCTATGAGCTGGGGGTCGTAGCGCACGTCGCGGCTGTTCTCTGCGGCCCGGTCCATCTCCTCTTTCAGCATCCCTTCGTAGACGGGGGACACGGTCCACTTCGGCCCGCCGAAGACTTTCGCCTTCATCCTGCGCGCCTGGATGAAGGCGAATTCCGCGACGCCCCGGCATACCCGCCGTGAGATCTTCTCCGTCCGGTACGCGACCTCGTCGAGTCCCTCGCCCTCACGATGCTCCTCCGCGCCGTAGGCGTCGTCGACCGCCATCCGAACCACGGAAACCGGGGAGTGTACGCCGGTCACGGGGTTGACGCCTGGGATGCGCCTTCCCGTCCGTACGATCACGGTCCCGTCTATGCCTTTTCTGAGGATGGCGTTCGGCGACCCGAGGGAGCTGTTCTCCGGCGTGATGGTCGCGGCCTTGAGCCCGTAGCCGGTCCCTTTCATCGCGGCGGCCGCTTCGTTCACCACCCCGTTCTCGGTGGCCTGCCGGTTCTCGAGCGACAGGTCGTATCGGTCGAACGCCAGATCCAGCCCCGTTACGCCAGGGTCGAGAACCCGTAGCGCCTCCTCCAGGAGTTCCTGGCCTGTCTGATCCCCCTCCATTACCACGATGGTCTTGCGATCCACCTGATCCTGCCTCTCAATACGAAAGCTATCGGATATATCTTGGACCAGTATAGTATCCAGAGAGTCTGGCCTTTAAGGTAAACTAATATCCATGGTTGACGGCGTGATCATCCTCGACTTCTTCGCCAGCCTTGCTATCTTGCAAGAAGGCTCGGCCGGAAGGCTTTTGCTTTTCTTGCTCTTTGCCGCTGTCATGATCTTGGTAGGCTATTTCATCTACCGCCGCCTCAACAGAGGGAGCGGGCGGCGCCGCGGCAGGCACGGCGGATGGGTCGTCGGGGGAGACTACGACGATGACGACGATCACGGCTCCTCCAGCGATGGCGGAGGCTGGTTCGATGGCGGTGGTGGCGGCGATGGCGGGGGAGGGAACGGCGACGGTGGTGGAAGTGGGGACTGATCCCGCTCAGGTGAACAGGTCTATGAGTTGCAGGTTCTCGAACTCGGCGGGCTCAGTCCTGAGATCGACGCATAGGCGCGGAGCACTCACGTCTCGCGGGCGGCTCGCAGCGATTCGGCGGCCGTCATTATCGAGGCCCCGAGCAGCACGCTATCTTTTGCCAGGAACTGTCCTTCCAAGGAGAGCGCGGGAAACCTGTGATCTTCCTGCAAGACTCCCGGCATCGAGAGAAGGAAACTGAGGGTGGTGAGGAACATCGCGGTGGCTCCGAGGCTGCCGAGTGCCGAAGCCCTCGGCGAGAGTGACCTCGCGGCGATCAGCATGCCCAGCATGATCTCCGTGACCCCTATGAGCCTCGCCGTCTTCCGCGCGCCCATCCTCCTGTTGATCCACGAAAAGAGCGGACTCGTGGAGACCATGGGCTGTATATTCTCAGCCTCGTATTCGACGAACTTCAGCGCCCCGATCCACAACAGGTTCCCCGCCAGCGCGGAGCGAACGATGCCCCTGCCGGCGGCTTCAAGCGATACATTCGCCATTGGTGCCTCCCCTTCTCGCTTTCGGACCATCTTCACGCGGCAACAGGATAGAATGAAGTGACGCACGTCACCAAGTCGCCGCGAGGTGGGACGACTTCTAGTTGAGCAGATAGTTCGGGCTCTTCGAAAAGGAGGTGCAAGCAGAGTGTTGTTGCCGAAGGAAAAGCTGCGACTCCTTTCCATGGTGGATGTGCTTGAGCCTCTTTCCGAAGAAGAGCTTGAGGAGTTCAGTCGGCGCGTCCCGGATACGCACGTTGATCGGGGGCAGGTATTCTACGCTCCTGGGGACAGGAGCGAGGCGCTCTTCATGCTCAAGAGAGGCAGGGTGCGCATATACAAGGTGACCCCGGACGGGTGGGAGTTCACGCTCGCCATGGTGGAGGCCGGGACGATGTTCGGGGAGATGTCGCTCACCGCGCAGCGGA
>JACCTS010000157.1 GCA_013812245.1 Rubrobacter sp. | reverse complement strand
TCGCGGCTCTTGCTGGCCCGGCCTGTAGTCCGTCTCAGGTGGATGCACGGGTCGTGGAGTTCTACGAACAAACATCCGAGTACGAGTTCGACGTCTGGTCGGAGTGGCGTGGAGGATTCCGGCCGTTCGGCAGCGCGCTGGCCGCGATCTTTAGCCGGCGGTTGCAGCAACTGAACGTACCGTTGTCTCCACTGGACACGAGTCAGGGCATCTCGACGGCCGTCGTTCAGCTCGTGGACGCTGCGGGTACCATAAAGCAGACTGCTTGGATCCGGGAAATCATCGCGAGCAAGCGCACGTTGTATGTCGGGAGCTATTCTGTTTGCCGGGTGCCGGGTTTCGATGGGCCGTGCATCAAGGTCGCGTTTCCCCTGCCGAACGGGAGCGCCAACGTCATCATGCGGCCGGAGTCCGCGCCGGACGGCAGCTTCACCGTGAGGTCCTCGGGCAAGCGTTTTGGCGATCCCGGATTCTATTTTTTCGTCGAGGCCGGGCGGGGCCGGGGTTGGGCGCGATATCTGAAGACGCTGAAGGAAGACATCCGCGTGTACGTTGATCCACGGGGCAACCTTCGCGCCGATCACAATCTCCGGATCTGGGGTTCGACCTTTCTCCGGCTACACTATCGGATGCGACGGAGAGCTACCTGATATTGGGTACGCAGACACGAGCGTGTGCCGTGGAGGTGATAAACGAAGTCCTTCAGCGACTCGAAAAGTCCGAGGCGCTTCTCGATGAGGAAATCCAACCGCGATGGAGGCTGTGATAGGCTCGGGGCGTCGTGGAACGATGGGGAAGCTGACATGAGTCCGACGCTGCGTGAGGCGGTTGCGAGGTTCGGGTCCGAGGCAAAGACGAAACTTGCGAACGTCGCGGCGGTGGGAGAGCCGGAGGAGCAGCTTCGCGCGCCGCTTGAAAGTCTCATCGGGGATCTGGCGGAGTTGTGTGCGGTTTCCCGGAATGATGTTACTGCCGTCGGCGAGTCACGGCTGGCGGAACTGCATACGCGGCCAGACTATGCGATCACCGTCGGGAATGCCCTGACCGGGTTCATCGAGGTGAAGGCTCCGGGGAAGGGCGCCGACCCGCGCAAGTTCAAGGACCGGCACGACAAACGCCAGTGGGAGAAGCTCCGTTCGCTCCCGAACCTGATCTACACCGACGGCAACGAGTTCAGCCTGTGGCACGATGGTCATCTCGAAGGATCGGTTGTGCACCTCACGGGAGACATCGAGACCTCTGGGGCCAACCTCGATGCGCCGCAGACACTACTAAGCCTTTTCGGAGGTTTCTTCCAGTGGCAGCCATCGGCTCCTCGTGATGCAAGGCAACTGGCCGACGTGAGCGCGCGGTTGTGCCGGCTGCTGCGCGATGAAGTGAGCGAGCAGTTGGCCCAGGGTAGCCGGGCGTTGACCGCGCTGGCGGCCGACTGGCGGAAACTGTTCTTTCCGGAGGCATCCGACGAGCAGTTCGCCGACGGATACGCGCAGGCTGTCACCTTCGGGATGCTCATGGCCCGTGCGCGTGAGATACCTCTCGAAGATGGACTCGACCGGGCCGCCCGGCAACTCGGCGAGACGAGTTCTCTGATCGGAACCGCGCTTCGCATCCTGACAGACGACGCGGAGAACCAGGCGACGCTCAAGACCTCGCTCGGCACGCTAACGCGGGTGCTAGATACGGTCCACTGGCCGGCCATCAGCAAGGGAGACCCCGACGCCTGGCTCTACTTCTACGAGGACTTCCTGGAAGTCTACGACAACAACCTCCGCAAGCAGACCGGCTCCTACTACACGCCGCCGGAGGTCGTTGGCGCGATGGTCCGGCTCGTGGATGATGTGCTCAGAGACCGCTTCGAGTTGCCTGCCGGGCTGGCGTCCTCGGAGGTGACCGTGGCGGACCCGGCTGTCGGCACCGGCACCTTCCTGCTCGGGGTGCTGCGCCGGATCGCCAAGACGGTCAAGGATGACGAGGGACCGGGCGCGGTGCCGGCCGCGGTCGAGGCCGCCGTGAAGCGTATGATCTCGTTCGAGATCCAGCTCGGCCCGTTCGCCGTGGCCCAGTTGCGTATTCTTGGTGAACTGGCCGAGATCATGGGGCCGGAGTCTGTTCCGCCGCACTTGCGGATGTTCGTCACCGACGCTCTCGGTAACCCGTACGCGGAGCAGGACTGGCTCCCCGCGATGTTCGGCCCGATAGCGGAGTCACGGCGGCAGGCAAACGAGATCAAGCAGAAAGAGCCGATCACGGTGGTCATCGGCAACCCGCCTTACAAGGAGAAGGCGAAAGGACGGGGCGGCTGGGTCGAGTCCGGCAGCGGTAACGCCGCCGAGTCCGCGCCGCTCGC
>JACCTS010000147.1 GCA_013812245.1 Rubrobacter sp. | reverse complement strand
GTCGGCGACCGTCACCGGCGTGTCGTCCGGCTTGGTTTCGGGACTCGCGGCGGCCGTCCCGAAGTAGCCGAGGGTCAGCCGTCCAGCCTCGTATGCGGCTTGCGCCGCGAAGTCGAGATAAGCCCGCAGTTCCACGCCCGAAACCCTAGCATCACGGAGGATGAAGCTCCAGGTTTCGGCACGGCCACAAACTGTGCATGGATCTCGCTCATGGTAATTATCCCCTTAACACAAGTACTTGTCTGTAGTATATTTAGGTTATGAGCAAGAGCGACCGAAACAGCCCGAAGAGAAGCACCGCATCGGAGTCCCGCTACACCTTCTATGAGTTCGATGACGACTTTCCAGACGACTCCTCCTGTCTTGAGTGGTTGGTCAGCTACCTCTACCCCGGAGGTATCCACTGCCCGAAGTGCGAGCGAGTCACCAAGCACCATCGGGTGAGAAGCCGCACGGCCTACGCTTGCCAGTTCTGCGGTCGTCACGAGTACCCCCTGGTCGGTACGATCTTCGAGAATTCGGCCACCTCTCTTAGGCTCTGGTTTCACGCCATCTTCCTCATGTCTCAGACCCGGTGCGGCATCTCTGCCAAACAACTAGAGCGTGAATTGGGTGTCACGTACAAAACGGCGTGGCGCATGGCCAACAAGATTCGCTCTCTGCTTCAAGACGGCGATGACGAGCCTCTTGGCGACACGGTCGAAATGGACGAAACCTATGTTGGCGGTCGCCGTCGTGGAACCAAGCGTGGCCGCCCTGGCAAGGATAGCCACAAGACCCCCGGTGTTCGGCATGGTCGAGCGCAACGGCGAGCGTAAGGGGCGTGTGGTCGCCAAGGCTCTCCCGAACGCCAAACGCGCCACCATCATGCCGCACGTCAAAGAGAAGGTACTACCAGAGGCGATGGTCTACACAGACGAGTACAGGGTGTATGACTCACTCAACCGGGACGGCTTCAAGCACGACCGCGTACACCACGCCGAAGAAATCTACGTCGCTGGTGACGTTCATACGAACACGGTTGAGGGCTTCTGGTCGCTTCTAAAGCGCGGATCAGTGGGGTCTACCATTCGGTATCGGCCAAGCACCTGCAAGGCTACTTTGCCGGGTACGCCTTCCGCTACAACCACCGGGAAGACCCCGGCGGGATGTTCAACGCTTTTCTTGGCCGCGTTGAGAAGGTCGATCCTGCTTCCTAGAAGCCTTCTTTAGATCTCGAAAAAAGCGCTCACTGGTGAGAGCGTTCTGCGATTCTTCTGCTTTCGGCCTTGCGTTCTTGATCTCAGTATGGCCTATGGGATTCACGTTCTTGTCCTCTCCTCAACGTGAGACCTCCAATTAGCCGGTCATCGGTGGGTTGTCTACCCGAAACGGAATTCGGGCTTCCTCTTCATTGTTGATCTGGATGGTCCATACATAATCTGAGGCGGGCAGAACCAACCCGTCGAACGGTACAGCGATGCAGGCGTTTAAGTCTGAACCAGATCTCGTGCCCGGTGGCCTGCCCATTTCTAGCTCTCCCTCAGCCCTAACAGGCTGTTCATCCCCGCTTGCCGAGAACACCGGCTCGTTGTCGCCCGTTAGAAGGTTTATCTCTAAGTTGAGCCGCTGATTGGCACGGTTCCAGGGAACGGCGACCAGTATCGCAAGAGACATCTTGAGTGGCTGGTCGGGAGCCCATGAAATCGCCCAACCACCACCCAAGATGTAGAGTTTGCCGTCTGGGGCAACTTGGGCAGAGTCACAAAGTAAAGCTGTGACCTTCACGACCTAAGTGCTAACGAAACGCCGTGGCCCAAACGCCTCAGTCGAATCCCATCGCTTCCCTAGAAAGCTGGCTCGTGGCAACCACCCTATAGTGCCCCCGTGGGGTAAAACGTGGTTGCATCCGCACGGGAAGAAACCATCCCCCTCTCAAGATCCGATCCAGCCTCTATAATCAACACTGGTTCACCCAGAAATTCGCTGATTCCTTCCGGGACAAGGTTGCGCAAGCCTTCTAAGCTATCGTCAACCGCCGTGTAACCCGAAACGTCCGGCGATTCTGCCCACCAGCCTTCCGCTTCCTCCCTATAGAGTACACGCACTGTCCTCAACTTACTCACCTACCTCCTAGACCAATTTTCTGGCACTATCTTCGTCTAGCCCTACGTCTTTCACCAGAATCTTCTTTACCGCTCCGCCAGGGATCGTGACACCGTCGTGAAACGAAAACAGCAGATCGGGGTATCCGTTCCTCGATTCGAGCTTCCGATGTGATCCATTCTGTCTCGTGACCTCATAGTTAAGTGGTTCGCGAAGCAGAACTCTCAGAAACTTCTGGGCCTTGAGTGACGGAAAATCCACATTGCAGGCCTAGCGCCTTTTCGCAGGGTTCGCCATTGTTCGTAGTTCCTCTCCCTTCCCCTTTGACCCCTACCGGCGACCCTCGCCGTCCCCTGATCTCTTGTGTCTAGTGTTTACCTGTCACATGAATTATACTCATCCTTGACATTTCCTAGTCTATTCTACCTTGACGAAGTCTCCGGCGCGTAGGCCATCTGGCCTATTTTTGGACCGGCTTTATTGTAACCCTGTATCGTTGCCGTAATACTTGTCGCTAGGGATAATTACCTAGCTCATTGCCTCATGGCCGGCGTCAGGCACGACATGCCGGTAAATCCGCAAGGCCACGACACTTCCCTGGACAAGATCACGGTACCGGAACGATCCGTGAGAATAACGCAACCGCGGGCGACCCATGCGATCATTGGACTCCTTTACCGTATAATCCGGCCTGCCGGTAAACACGCCGGTCGTACTCTATATTCCTTGCCTGGAGGTGGTTTTACCCTTGCGAATCCGCGCCAGAAAGGCCGCGCTGAACGAGGCGGCGTCGCCGCTGCTCGCCGTCGGACTGTACAGGGACGAGAGCGCGCCCGCAGCCCTGAACGGCGCGGCGGACGACGCCCTCTCCGACAACGATTTCTCCGGCAAGCCGGACGAGACGGCGCTCCTTTATCCCAAAGACGCCATCTCCGCCGAAAGGCTCTTGCTGATCAGTCTCGGTGACCGCGCCTCATTCACCCACGAGAAGCTCCGCCGCACCGCCGCAACGGTTTCCAGGAAAGCACGCTCTCTGAAGCTGGACGAAGCCGCCTTCACCCTACCCGTTCCAGAGGGCTCGGATATTGAAGAGGCTGCGCTGGCCGCTGCGGAGGGCGTGGCGCTGGGCCTGTACCGCTTCACGCGCCACAAGACCGGCAGCGGCGAGGACGCCCGGGAACTCGAAGCGTTCGATCTGATCCTGGACGACCCTGCCGACGAGGAGGCTGCATCTCACGGGGCGGAGACCGGCGCCAGGCTGGCGGCTGCGGCGCTCCTGGCGCGGGACCTCGCCAACGAGCCGTCCAACGTCGCCACGCCCGAATATCTGGCGCAGACCGCCAGGGAGATAGCGGAGCGTCACGGTATGACGATCACCGTCCTCGACCGGGCGGGCATCGAGACCGAAGGGTTGACGGGCCTGGCCACGGTAGGACGCTCCGCCATCAACGAGCCGCGCTTCATCGTGCTGGAGCATCGAAAGGGCGGGGACGCGGCGCCGGTGGTGATCGTCGGCAAGGCCGTTACCTTCGACTCAGGCGGCATCTCCATCAAGCCTGCGGGTGGGATGGAGGACATGAAGTTCGACATGGGCGGCGGCGCGGCGGTGCTCGGGGTGATGGAGACCGTGGGGACGCTCGACCTTCCAATCAACGTCGTGGCGCTCGTGCCTTCCACGGAGAACCTTCCCGGGGGCGGCGCGTTCAAGCCCGGCGACGTGCTGGAGATGCATTCGGGAAAGACCGTAGAGATAATATCCACCGACGCGGAGGGGCGACTGATCCTGGCCGACGCCCTCTCCTACGCCCGGCGCTACGAGCCATCAGCGGTCGTTGACTGCGCCACACTCACCGGCGCGTGCATCGTGGCCCTGGGAAACCACGCCTCGGGCCTCATGGGCAACGACGAGGACCTCATCGCCGAGGTCCAGACGGCTGGAGAGACGGCCGGTGAACGCGCCTGGCCCCTCCCACTCTTCGACGAGTACACCGAGCAGATCAAGGGCGACACGGCGGACATCAAGAACTCCGCCAGGCCTGCCGGCGCCCTGACGGCCGGCGCGTTCCTCAAGGAGTTCGCCGACTATCCGTGGGCGCACCTGGACATCGCAGGGACCGCCTTCGGCAAGAAAGGCAACGCATATACTCCGAAGGGCGCGACCGGGAACCCAGCGCGGACGCTGGTGCGGTTTCTGATGGGTCGGGCGGAGAATGGGGAGGACGCATGATCCTGGAGATGCTCACCGTCGGGCCGTTTCAGGAGAACTGCTACGTGATCGGAGACGAGGAGAGCGGCGTTGGGGTGATCGTTGATCCCGGAGACGAGGCCGCCCGCATCTCGCTCGCCGTGGAGCAGACGGGGCTTGAGATAGGGAGGATCCTACTGACCCACGCCCACGTGGACCACATCGGGGCGGTCGCCGCGCTCGTGGACGAGTACGCCTGCCCGGTCCTCGCCCACCGCGAGGCCGAGCTGATGCTGCAACAGGCGCCCACCCAGGCCATGATGATGGGCATGAGGTTCGGCAGAGTCCCGAGCCTCGACGGCTACATTGAAGACGAAGAGGTCGTCGCGGTCGGCGGTCTGAGGCTCCGGGCCCTCTTTACGCCGGGCCACGCGCCCGGACATCTGGCGCTCCACGTCGAGGATGAGGAGATCGTACTTTCGGGCGACGCACTGTTCGCGGGGAGCGTGGGAAGGGTGGATCTTCCGGGCGGGAGCATGGAGGTGTTGATGCGGAGCATAGAGGAGCGGCTGCTCGCGCTCCCGGACGAGACCCGCGTGTATTCCGGGCACGGCCCGCCGACGACCATAGGCGAAGAGCGGGAGCACAACCCGTTCCTCAAGGAGGGAGGTCTGTTTTGAGCGAGAGCGTCGAGAAGCACCGGGAGGCCGCGCCGGACCACGTCCGCGTCGCCGTGCTCACCATAAGCGACACCCGCACCCCCGAGGACGACACCGGGGGAGACGTGATCCAGGAGCTCATGCAGGAGGCGGGCCACGAGGTCACCAGCCGCTCCATCGTCAAGGACGAAGCGGCCAACATCCGCACGACGCTCGTGGACCTGCTGGCCGACTCCGACGTGGACGCCATCATCACCACCGGCGGCACCGGCATCGCCGCCCGCGACACCACCTACGAGGTCGTGGACCGCATGATAGAGAAGAAAATAGACGGATTTGGCGAGATCTTTCGCATGCTTTCATACGAGGAGATCGGAGCGGCCGCCGTCCTGAGCCGGGCGGTGGCAGGCGCCGTGGGCACCAAGTTCATCGCCAGCCTCCCCGGCTCCCGCAACGGCGTGCGTTTAGCGGTCGAGAAGCTGCTGGTGCCCGAGATCTCACACATCGTCTTCGAACTCAAGAAGGGAGCGAACTAGGTGGAGCGCGAACCCCTCTCCCCCGAGACCGAAGCCCTCTGGCGCAACCTATGGGATCTCTGGCAGGACAACCGCGAGGAGGACGTGATCCTGGACTCCCCGATCCTCGAAGACATCGAGGATGAGATCCCCGACCTCAGGGGCCGCGTGAAGACCGCCCTCGCCTACCTCCAGCGCGCCCGCTACATCCAGTACCGCTCCGGCGTCGGCGAAGATGGCCTTGAGCCCATCCTCTACGACGTGTACGAGCCGAGATAGAGGAGCCGTGGAAGTACGCACGTCGGATGACTCTCCCATCCGGGTGGACTACGTTGCAGAGGCCGCGCTCGGCCTGCCGGCAGGCTCAGGCGCTCTCGGCATGACCTTCGCACCCGGCATGAAGGATCTCGGTTGGGACCGCGACATCGAGACGGACATGAGCGATCTTCGGAGACGCTGGAGTACAGACGTGCTCGTCTCGCTGATCGAGGACCACGAATACGGGTTCTATGGGATGGACGGCTACACAGCGGCGGCGAAGAATTCGGGGATCGCCGTCGACGAGTTCCCGATCGTGGACATCAGTGTTCCGCGCGAGGAGCAGGTCGAGGAGTTCACCGACCTCGTCGGCGGGATCATCGGCCATTTGCGCGGGGGCCGTAACACCGTCGTGCACTGCCGGGGCGGCATCGGGCGCACAGGCACGGTCGCCGCCTCTGTCCTCGTCGGACTTGGGCACGACGCGGACGAGGCCATCGAGATCGCCCGCGAATCCCGCAGCCCGAGGATGGTCGAGACCAGGCCGCAAGAAGACTATGTCCGCGAGTTTGCGAAGAGGTATCGAGGACGTTGGAGCGCATAGACAGGTTCCGGGGCGCGATGCCTGGCCTCGCCTGCAGAGACGCACCCGGGTCGGCGGTCGAGTTCAAGCTGCGCGGAACCTTCGAGCCGCAGACGGACATGGTCGCGAGCGAAGTCCACAACCCTCCCCCGGCTACCAGACCGACGACACCTCGATGGCGCCGCTCCTGTCCGAGAGATAGACGAATCGGAGACTCGAGAAACAAGCGGCCAGCCAGCCACCGGACCGGTTGATGGCTGACCGCTGAAAGCTAATTGCTGCCCACTCTACGCAGTAGTGAGCTTGTGACCCTCTTCCTTGTAGCGGTCAGCCATCTCTTCGAGGGTGATGGGCTCGTAGTCACCGGCATGTCCAGCCTGGCCGAAGGCCTCCATCCTCGCCTTGACGACCCCTTTCATGGCCTCGCGGGCTGGCTTGAGGTAGTAGCGTGGATCGAACTCGCCCGGCTTCTCGGCGAAGGCCTTGCGAATGGCGCCAGTAGCGGCCAGGCGCAGGTCGGTGTCCACGTTGACCTTTCTCACGCCGTGCTCGATGCCAGCCTGTATTTCCTTCACCGGCACGCCCCACGTAGGCCGGATCTCACCGCCATACTCGTTGATGATGTCCACCAGCTCCTTCGGGACGCTGGAGGAGCCGTGCATCACGAGGTGGGTTGTGGGCAGCCGCTCGTTTATCTCCTCGATGATATGCATGGCGAGGATCTCACGGTCCGGCTCCTTGGTGAACTTGTACGCCCCGTGGCTCGTCCCGATGGCGACCGCCAGGGCATCCACACCGGTCTGCTCCACGAACTCCACTGCCTGATCCGGATCCGTCAGCGCGACCACACCCGAGCCGTGCCCATCCTCGATGCCACCGAGCGTCCCTAGCTCGCCCTCGACCGTCACGCCTCGCTCGTGGGCCATCTCCACGACCTCGCGGGTAACGCGGACGTTGTACTCGAAGTCCGCCGGGGTCTTGCCATCTTCCTCCAACGAACCGTCCATCATCACGCTGGTGAAGCCCAGTTCGATGGCGCTCCGGCAGGTGTCAGGGCCGTTGCCGTGGTCCTGGTGCAGCGCCACGGGAATCTCCGGGTACACTTCCTCCGCCGCCACCATAAGATGGTAGAGGAATCGGTCGTTGGCGTACTTGCGCGCGCCCCGGCTGGCCTGGATGATGACGGGAGATCCCGTCTCCTGGGCGGCCTCCATTATGGCCTGCACCTGCTCCAGGTTGTTGACGTTGAACGCGCCGACGCCGTAGCCGCCTTTGGCGGCTTCATCCAGTAACTGGCGCATCGTTACGAGTGCCATGCTTGCCTCCTCTGCTCGATCTCACACTCAGCCTGATCAGTATAGTCCCGATGCCGTCCGGGCTCACGCCGGGCAAAAAAGAGCGCCCCGCAAGGGCGCTCTGTGAATGCAGTTCCGGTTCGAGGTCAGACGGCTAGAGGTCTACGGAGACCCTATCGGCCTGAACAATGTAGCGCACGTACCAGTTGGGGCCCATCGTCCAGTAATCGCCGTAGTTCTCGATACAGGTTTGGAGCGAGAGCATGTCCCTACCAGCCTCGGGGGCGGTGACCGAGGTATCGTTAGCCGCCACCTCCTTGAAGCCGGTTACCTTGTAGGTGTAGGTAGTCCCGTCGGCGTCGCCAAGGTAGATCACGTCGCCCACAGCCAGCAGTGGGAGGTTGTAGAACTGGTGATCGCTGACGGTGCCAGGCCAGCCCAGGCGGTGCGCGGCGATGTAGGTGTTGGCGTGCGGCTGCCACGGGAAGCCCGACTCCGCCACCTTGATGGCCCCGTAGTCCATCGCCGAATAATCTGTCGTGTCCGTCACATAGTTGTCGTAGAGGCCAAGCGCGGGGATCGACATCCACAGGTCGTTGGTCGGAGGATCCGGCGGGTTTTCGGCGATGGCCCTTTCCCTCGCCGCCCGCTCTTCGGCCTTCTTCTCTCTGGCCGCCCGCGCTTCGGCCCGTCGTTCTTCGCGTCGTTCTTCGGCCCGCTTCTCTCTGGCAGCCTTGATGGCCTCCTGGTCCGGCGCCGCTACCGCGGTCTCCGCCGTCTCCGGCGCGTCCACACCCACGAAGGGACCTTCCTCCGCCATCGCGGGGAGATCCAGCCGCAGCAAGGTCATCCCACCGAAGATGAGCACCATCATCGAAGCGAGAAGGACCAAACCGGCCCTCCGACGCCGCCGCCTGAAAATGCGCCGATCAGATC
>JACCTS010000128.1 GCA_013812245.1 Rubrobacter sp. | reverse complement strand
GCAAGAGTCCCCGAATAATGCGTTCAGTTCAGTGAGCTCTGGAACGCCTGCGAAGGCATCGATTCATGTCACGAAGGAAGGCCCCAGATTTCCACCGGGGCCTCCCCAAGACTTGCAGGACTAACTAACTGAGGTTCCGGTCAGGCGACGCAACCACCCAATGCGATCTGGCCGTCGATGGCTTTGATCTGGGTCTGAATCGCGCCCAGCTTGTCCTCCAGTCCAATCACTATGAGCTTCTGCGCCGCAATGGCGTCTTTGTTCGCACCTTTCTTCGCCTGGAGATAACGAAGCGTCTTCTGGGCGGAGGTGACTTCCCCTCAGCGCCTCTTTGCCCGCCGTAGTTAGCCGAGAGGCGTCGTTGGGGAACCCCCAACCTGCCTCGGTTGCACCATGGGCGGGGCCTGTCAGCAGGAGGCCGCGTTTGCGAAGAACACTCAGGAAAGAGCGAAGCTTTCCAAGGGACATGCCGACCCGTCCCATGATCTTGTCTTCAGTCATGCCGACCACGTTCGCCTCATACTTGGGCATTGATGCGATGGCCTCCAAAATGCTCCGCTCGTCATCATCAACTTCTAGGTCGGTCACGCGGCCCTCCATTTCCTAGTCCGAGTTTCAAACTACGCATATTGTGGCCGAATAGGCGGTGGCGTCGAGATTTTCCGGATCGGATTCCAACAGGTCCGCCCGCTCCACGAAGAACTGCTCGAAGCTCGCGGGGGAAATGATCTCTAGCAACCGTGCCGGTTCGTCGGCGGCACCGCCGCTCGAGCTTGGCAGAAGACGGAGGGCTTCGAGAAGCTTGACGTTACACACGGCACACTGTGCACCGTAATAGCGAAGGACTGAATTCAGCCCAATCCGACAGGGCATCCAGCGCGCTTTCCCATTCAGGTTCCAGAGTTCTTTGTGCGTCGGGTTGCATATGGGTTGCATGAACCCGATCGCCCCGTGATCAGGTCGTGCCCACGGCTCTTGACCAGCTACTGAGCGAAGAAACAGAGGAGCGGATCGCCCGCGACACCCAGGCGTTCCTGCAGATGAAGAAGTTCGACTCTTACTCATCTCCATCGTCGGCATCGGCTTGTCCATAGCTGGGTGGCGGACGATGCCTAAATGGCGTCAACGTTCGTACGAGAGCGAGGAGGAGAAGCGGCGCAAATGAATGAGGCCAAGACAGTATTGGTGGTCGGTCTGTGTCTTGCCCTGCCGATGCCCGTGATCTTCTTGATCGTTCAGGTGGAGAAGGTGCTCTCTCCGTAACCCGTCATGTCCAGCAAGGTTGTTCACTCCGACATCGCAGGGCTCGTTCTCGGGGCACGGCTCTACAGGCTGCCGTTCCCATCCACGGTGTGGTCATTGAGATCGAGGGGGGTGTCGTCGGCCCCGATGATGATGCCCTGGTTCGGACAGTTGACGAGACACTGACCAGCCTCGTGTCGGTGGTGATCGTGTCGCCGCAACTGAGATGGCTTGCCATCGCCTGGCCCCTGTCGAGCACGGTGATTATCGACTCGTTTGCAAGTGACGCAGTCAGGATCGCTCTGTATCGCGTCGATGAGTGTTCTGCTGCGTCTCTGGCGGCCATCTCGTCAGTCTCTTGCTTTGTTTGCCTGAGAAGGTCGGCCCATTGCTCGCCACTGAACTCTTTCATGAGGTTGCCCTGACCTCTGGCAGCCGCTCGACGACTTTGCGCATCCCAGCTTGTTCTTCGGCAAACTGCCGAGCGCCGTGGGCGTTGGCACCCGATGGGTGCGGGAACCCGAATAGACACCGTGAGGCATCGAAGCCCTTGCTACGAAGCGCCTCCGACACGGGCCTTCCCATCGGCACTACCAGGGCCTCTGGCAGCGAGTCCAACTCAGGTAGCAACACGCTTCCGATGATCGATATGAGCAAGGGGCTATCCACCGGTGCTGGTCTGTGTCCCGTGTAGTTCGTAGCATTATCTCCAACGAAAACGGGATACCGAATCGCGCTGGTAGTGTGCAGTAGCTTGTCTTGCACGCCGAAAAGTTCGTCCGTTCCAGATATGTGTAGCCACTCCTGCACACGAAGCTTGTCAAGCCAGTCGCATAGCCTTCGACGCATGCCCCGAAACGCCGCCTGTCTTTTCGCTGCCTTGAGCGCCTCATCTTCGCACTGGCCGTCTCGCAGAGCGTGTCGGAACCTTTCGAACGCGCTCTTGGTCTGTGTCCACCCAGGCGTTAGACCGACGAAAACGATGCGGGCGCTGTGGTTAATCCAGTCTAGGGGCGCGTAATAGACAGCAAGCCTCCCTTCCTGACCGATGCGAAAGCGTCTATTCACAATGTCTTCCATCAGTAAATCTTCGGGGAGTGCTTCAATTTGGGCGCGATATGCAGCCGGGCCGGGGGCCGAGAATGTCATGCCTCACTTTACAGAGGCCCTGACTCAAGGTGAATCCTCACGAAAAAAGCTCATATTCGAAAAGTTTGCGAAACATGAGCGGGATAAAGTGCGAGTGGCAAGAGGGATGTGCGGGAGAGCGAGCAGAAACTGTCACATCCCCTCGCTATGATCTTAGAAAGAGGAGAATCTGGGAGTTGGGGGATTGGTGGCGTCCTGCATCGGCCAGGAGTTCCTGGTGCAGCCCTCGCACTGCCACTCCCATGGCTTCCCGTCGTAGAACATGTGGCTGTAGACGACCAGCTCGGCGCGCCCCTCGAGGACATCGCCGAACGGGACCGGGCCGTCGGGGCCGATGACGGTGGTGACGGGCGGCACTTCTATCATGGGCAGCCGGCGCCGGGCCGTGTTCTTCTGCTCGATCTCCCATGGCGCCGTCAGATCGGGATCGGCGGAAAGCTCCACACGACCGAATGGCTGTTTCCCGGACGCCAGGCGGGACGTCATCAGCATCCGGATTACTTGCGTGTTCGTCTCGGCGCGCTTGGCGTCGAATGCCGCGCCCAGCGACGGGCTGCGCTCTTGCAGCTGGCATCCGAGGTTCCCGCTTCTGTCCTTGGCGACATGCTCAACCTCTCGCCCTCCACGGCCGCCAAATGGGTCGAGTGGGCCGGTGGGAACTGGACGAACTATGTCGCTCACCGCGCGGGTGACGAAGGGGGGACCCGGACAGGATGAAGCATGCCATCAAAGTCGCAGCGATCTACGACATCCACGGCAATCTTCCGGCGCTGGAGGCGGTCTTGAGAGAGATCGATCGGATCAATGTCGAGCTCATCCTTGTTGGGGGAGACGTGGCGTCGGGTCCGATGCCGCGCGAGACAATCGAGCGCCTCATGGGGTTGGGCGATCAAGCGGTCTTTATTCGGGGGAATGCGGATCGAGAGATGGTTGCTCACTACGATCGCTCACTACCGCCCGCGCCCGATGAAGAGGACATCTGGTTCCTCCGGGATCAATGGGCTGCGCGCCAGATCACGAAGGAACAGAGGGACTACCTGGCAAGTTTCTCCGAGACAACCGACCTGGAAATTGAGGGCTTGGGATCTGTCCTCTTCTGTCACGGCTCGCCAAGAAGCGACGAAGAGATCATCACCGAGCAGACCTCTGAACAAAGGTTGCGGGATGCCCTAACCGGCGTCGATCAGCGCCTCATTGTGTGCGGCCATACCCACATGCAATTCGATCGGTCAGTGGACGACGTTCGGATTGTGAACGCCGGGAGTGTCGGCATGCCTTACGAAGGGAGGCCAGGCGCATATTGGACCCTTTTGGGGCCGGGTGTCAGCTTGAGACGGACGGACTATGACTTCCGCGAGGCTGCCGAACTAATTTCCGCGAGCAGCTTTCCCGACGTGGACGACGCAGTCGAGGGAATGTTCTCGAAGCCGCCTTCCCGGATCGAAGCGACTCAGACGTTTGAGCGGTTGGCCGAAGAGAGGTCGCGCGATGTCTGAGTCAGCGCCTCTGCAGACGGCTCTACGGACGGTGAGTGAAGGAATTAAAGGAGTTTGAATATTGCGGTCCACCACCAATGAAATTGTCGCAGGCCCTCCCTAAATTGGGTGCACATCGTCTGGTGAAGGGTGGGAGTTGGGGAGGGGGGTGACCTGGAGATCCCGGTTCGCCGGCTCGACGCCGACGAGGCTGATGAACCCGCCCTCCTCCTCGCCCATTACGCGCCAGCGGCTGCCCCGCCAGCGGACCCCCTGGCCTATCTCGAAGAAAGTCGTCGTCACCAACTGCCCCGTTCCTTGTCGCAGGTCACCGCTATCGTCCCTCATTGCCCCCTAACGATAACGAGAGGAAGCCCAAGGTGGAACTTCGTCACACGGATCGAACCGTGCAGGCCCGGCGGAGGTGTCGGGCACTGCCATCCCTTTTCTGAGGAGCAGTCTGCGCGCGTAAACCAGGTTGTCGCTCTGGACGCGGGCGAGCTTCAATTGCTGCGAGAGGCCGCCAAGAATCTCGAGGGCTCGCCTCGCTTCATGGCGGAGTGGGTTCTGAGACTGTGGCCCACGTTCCCTACAGAGGGTCGGCCGACCGCGTTGCTCCTGGTCGCGAACGCTCTGGCTTCCATGCAGGATCGTAATTAAAGTGACCTCTCAGTCTCCACCATAGGGTAGTCGGAGCCTCTAGATGGAAACTCCTCCGACCCGGGAACGGCCGATTCGACTTGCTCGCCCCGCTATTTTGAGTCATGTCGAGCGGCGGACATGGAAGCGTGGTTTCTTTACGCGGAAAGAGTGCGGCCGCCCAGGGCATGAGGCAAGATCGCCGTCGCGCTGCGTCGGAGGTAGGCCCACGCTTCCGTCGAGCACCGCCTGCGTGATATGTGCCATGCGCTTACAAGCGTTCCGGGCGAACCGCCTCTGTCTTGACTTCCCAAAGAACATAAAACCCAGGTCGACCAGCGGGTGCCCGGCAGTCGTGCGACGCGATACTGCATCGATGCGGAATTCAACGTCTCCGTTGTCGAGCCACTTCCTCACCTCGTAATCGATCTGACCCCTCTCGAAGTGCCCGGCCAGCGTTCGGTAGTTCCAAACCCAGATGCGGGCCTCCCGCCGGCCTTCCACTCGGTATCCGTCGTGGTCGCCCCCGACCCTGACCCCGGTGTAGATGCGCAAGCCCCAGAACCGAACCTCGAGGAGCATGGTGCGACCTTCGAACGGCTCGCGAGGATCGTAATAGGCACGCACCAAGGCGGGATCGACGAACTCGTATGCCGCGCTGAGCTCGCGAGCCACCGACCAGGAGCCTCCAGCGCTGGGCTCCCCAGGCGGCTCGGGGGGAAGACAGACCCGATAGTGGTCGACGTGCCAACCCGACTCGTGTCTCAGGCGAGGAAGGGCTAGGGGGTCGAAGTTGAGGTCACGAGCACTCAACTTCTTGAGGGCGGCGCGATGATCGAGCGCGGAGAGGACCCTAAGGTCGGCCATCGACCACGGTTCGGTGCGTCTCGACTCTGATGAGATCGTGTCGCACACCTCCAGATACCTTGACGACTCGTTCCAGGGTCGATGTCCACATATGCAGCTGGATCTCCTTGGCCATGCGCAGATTGTCGTACAGAACGTGGGACAGACGATCGCCACTACGCGCCCATGACTCGATCTCGAAGATGAGACCAACATCGTCGGTTGCCCGGAACTCGATCTGACCCGCTTCCAAATGACCTTTCAGAGTCATAAATCGGAAGGAATGCGTCGTCAGATCGACGACCCGGACGGGCCCGTTCCACGGGCCCGGCATATGGATGAGATAGTCGTCGCCGAGGTGCATACGGCCGGAAGCTCCATCTACCTTGTGGAAGCGAGCGAACTCCTTGGGGGAGACGGCATTGGGGTCGACTTGGATGCGACCCATCAATTCTGCGGCTCGCAGGTTTGCCTCCTCGATCGCCACGCGATAGAGCCGATGGAAGAGGGGGCCGAAACCCTGTTCGGGGAGCAATGCGTCCCCAAGTTCGACTTGCTCCGGAAGCGGCGGAGGCTCGCTCCGGCCGGCTTGCTCCTCCATCTCCAAACGCCGCATCGGCGTCGTCCGCCACATGTACCGCCAGGACGTGAGACCTACCCCGAAAGGCCACCGGACCAGGGCCGTAAGCGTTCGGGTGCTGGAGCCGGTCCGAGACATGAAGAATACTTACCCAGCTGCGGGTATAACTCAACGATGCTCATCGAGAGACTGCACGACATCGGGCTGCGGGCGTGGCATCTGCAGACCTCCTCACTGGCGTCGGTCGGCCTCTGTATCGGTTTGTGGATCCGGGCCAAAACCGTCGATCAGGACGAGCGAGGTAATGCAGAAAGGCGAGCTCTGTTCGTGGGGTTATGGCCGCCCATGTTGTGGCTCATCGGAGATTCGCTCCATCAAGAAGATTAACCCGTCCTGTAGTCGGGGCGCGGTAGCCGGGTGACTACACCACCTGGAGGATGAGGTTGTGCCATCACAACCGACGTCGGTGGGCTCGCCTAGACATGGATGACAAGGTCGGGCTTGACCATTGGGATTCCAGAGCACGGACGAGTAACTGAGACGGCCCCGTCCAGGATCACGTAGAGGCCTCCGCGGAATACCCTTTCCGGACGATCTCGACTGGGGGGAGAAGCGGGCCTCTTGCGCTATTGCGGCACTTGCGGCGTAGATGTCGCTTCGACAGCCCCGCAAAAAAGGGTAGCTCCTTCAGGACGTTCACCCAGAGTGCTCCGGTGGCCTCAGGGTGTGGCGTTATAGGACCGGCTTGTCCCTGGCCATGTGAAAGTCGCCGACTATGGCCACTCGAAAGTATCCACTCCCTGATCTGACCTGATCCGGATGGGCGACCCCCGGGGTCGCGATGGTGCTGGTGCGAACCCACACCAGCGACC
>JACCTS010000113.1 GCA_013812245.1 Rubrobacter sp. | reverse complement strand
ATGACGCCGACGAACATAATCGTGGTCGATCCGAGCGAGGAGGCGCTCGCGCTCGCCAAAGAGTGGGGCGCGGACGAGACCGTGCAGGTCACCGAAGGTTATGCGGACACCGTGATCGAGATGACCAACGGTGGCGCGGAGGTGGTTTTCGACTACGTCGGCGAGCGCGGGGCGCAGGACGAAGCCTGGAAGATGACGCGGGAGGCTGGATTCCATTACGTCATCGGTTACGGTGGCAAGGTCGAGATCCCGACCATAGACATCATCTCCACCGAGCGGAGCGTGATCGGCAACCTAGTCGGCACCTACAACGATCTCGCCGAACTGATGAACCTGACGGCGCGCGGTCTGGTCACCCTTCATACATCGACGTATCCGCTAGACGCGGTCAACGACGCGATACAAGACCTCAACTCCGGCAACCTGCGCGGACGGGGAATCCTGATCCCGGAGGACGCGGCGGCGTAGATAGCTGGTCAGCTAGTCAGCACTTGAGCCTGTCAGCTTGAACCGTGAGGAACGAGAGCCGGCGGATAGTAAGACACGTGAGTCAGTCAAATAATTCTGCCTCGCGCCGCCGGCTTTCTCCGGCCCGTGAGAAGCTGGCTAGCTGATAGCTACCAAAGAGGAGGATTCGACGTGGCCAAGAAGCTGAGGTTCGACACCGCCGCGCGCCGGTCCATGGAGGCGGGCGTCAACAAGCTCGCCAACGTGGTCAGGACGACGCTCGGGCCGAAGGGGCGGTACGTGATATATCAGAAGCCTCTGATCTCACCAACCATCACCAACGATGGCGTGACCATCGCGCAGGAGATTGATCTCCAGAACATCTTCGAGAACCAGGCCGCGCAAATGGTCAAAGAAGTAGCGACCAGGACCAACGACATAGCGGGCGATGGGACGACGACGGCGCTCATCCTGGCGCAGGCGATTGTCCACGAGGGCATTAAGAACGTGATGGCGGGCGCAAACCCAGTCATGTTGAGGCGCGGCATCGAGAAGGCCGCCGAGGTCGCCGTCGAGGCCATCCACGGGCAGGCCACAGAGATCGAAGGGCGGGACGACATGATCCGCGTCGGCGCCATCAGCGCGCGCTCGGTGGAGATCGGGAGCGCCATCGCCGACGCGCTCGAGCAGGCCGGCAAGGACGGCGTGGTGAACGTCGTGGAGGGAAATACTCTCACGATGCAGCTAGATTTCGTGGAGGGTATGCACTTTGACAAGGGCTACGTCTCCCCGGAGTTCGTGACGGATCGGGACCGGATGGAGGCCGTGCTCGACGAGCCGTACATCCTGCTCGTCGGACAGAAGATCAGCGCCATCCAGGACCTCGTACCGGTGCTCAACGAGGTGATAAAGAGCGGCAAGCCGCTCCTGATCATCTCCGAAGACCTGGAAGGAGATGCCCTTGGAACCCTGATCGTCAACAAAGCGCGCGGCCGCCTGAACGTGGCCGCTATCAGGGCCCCGCTCTTCGGCGACCGGCGAAAGAGGATGCTAGAAGATATCGCCATTCTAACCGGCGGCGAGGTAGTCACCACGGAACTCGGCCACAGGCTGGAGAACACGCAACTCGCCCAGTTGGGACAGGCGAGGAAGGCCATCGTCAGCAAAGACGCCACCACGATACTCGGCGGCGAGGGGGACGAAGAACGGATAAAAGACCGCGTCAGGCAGCTAAAGAGCGAGCTAGCGAGCACCTCACCGGACTACGACCGGCAGAAGCTCAACGAGCGCCTCGCCAAGCTGGCTGGCGGCGTGTCGGTCATAAGGGTGGGCGCGACTACCAACAGCGAACTGAGGGAGAAGACGCACCGCGTCGAGGACGCTTTGTCCGCGACCCGCGCGGCCCTGGAGGAAGGCATCGTGCCAGGCGGCGGCGTAGCGTTGTTGCAGGCTCAGGCTCCGGTGGGAGACCTTATTGAGACGCTGGAAGGCGACGAGAGGACCGGCGCGGCCATCATCCATCGGGCTCTGGAAGAGCCGATCAAGCAGATAGCGGTCAATGCCGGGGCTGACGGCTCCATCGTAGCGGAGAGGGTCAGGAACCGGGACGATAACGTGGGCTTCAACGCCCTGACGGGTGAGTATGAGGATCTCATCGAGGCCGGCATCATTGACCCGGCGATGGTGGCGAGGAGCGCGCTGCAAAACGCGGCCTCCATCGGCGCCCTCATCGTCACGACCGAAGTCGTGGTCGCCGAACCCCCCGCCGGACTCGGCGCGGCGGCGGTGAACCGGGCCGGCATGAACATGGACATTCTGTAATTCGGGTCTGATGGCCTGACGACAGGGAGGTAGAAAGTGGCAGAGGAACGAGGATCTGGGACGGACAAGACGGTGCTTTCGGACTGGGTGGGGTACTGGGTCTTCATCACCTACATGTCCGGTCCTAACCTGGATCAGAGCGAACCCGCCAAGCCGGTCAAAGGCCAGCCGGAGGCCATAACCGCTTCGTTCTATCTGGAGAACTACGGATCACTGGGCATCGAAGCGCGACGGACCACGGATACCCCGACCATCTTCATATCCTGGGGCGCCGTCATGTACATCCAGGGACCACCGCCCGAGGTGAGGGTGCAGATCGACAAGGAATTATCGAAGCAATCGGGGGGAGAGGCTGGCCCCACGCCAGAGTCCCGCAATTGAGGGGTGCTAGCGCTCTCTGTTCGTAACCCAAGGGCATACCGCGCCCCGCCGTACTTCACGGACACGTTCTCCAGGTTGGAGCTATGGTTCGATTCACCGCACAGTTCCCGTTGGCGGCTGAAGCGGGCGCGTGTCCCGGCTAGCCCTGGAAACGTAGCGCCCCACGTGTATGAACGACCATTCCGAAGACCCGCGCAAGAAGATCATCGAGGCCAGCGGGCGCGGCACGTCCACGCCTGGGATCTCCCGGCCTTCGGTGGCTCGTACGTCAATGTACGAAGGTGCTGGGAGGCTCCTTGAGGCTGACCTCGAAAGACGCCCTGAAGGCTCTGGCTACGAAGCCGAGAGTACTACCTTGAGGGCGTTGGTCTTCGCCGCATCGGAGAACACGTCGTAGGCGTCCATGATCTCATCCAGCCCGAAGCGGTGGGTGGCGAAGGGCGTGGGGTCCAGGCGCCCCTCGGAGACCAGTTCCAGAAGGGTGGGCGTGGATGAGGTATCCACCAGCCCGGTGGTTATGGTGATGCTCTTGATCCACAACGTCTCCAGATGGAGCGTGGCGGGTGCGCCGTGGACCCCAACGTTGGCGACCCGTCCACCGGGTCGCACCAGCTCGGTACACAGCTCGAAGGTCTCCGGTATCCCGACCGCCTCTATCGCCACGTCCGCCCCGAGTCCGTGGGTGACCTCCATGACCTTCTCCACCGCGTCTTCGGAGGAGTTGTCTATCGTCAGGTCCGCGCCGAATTGCCGGGCGCGCTCCAGCCGCGAAGTGTCTGGGTCTATGGCGATTACGCGCCCCGGCCCGTAGAGCTGGGAGGTCATGATCGACGCGAGCCCCACCGGCCCCGCGCCGACCACGGCGGCGGTGTCGCCCGGCTTCAGTGCGCCGTTTATTACCCCGATCTCGAACCCCGTCGGCAGTATGTCGGACAAGAACAATACCTGCTCGTCGGAGAGCCCCTCGGGGACCTTGTAGAGTCCGTTGTCCGCGAACGGGATGCGCACGTGCTCGGCCTGCGTTCCGTCCACGAGATGGCCCAGGATCCAACCTCCCCCGTTGAGACACTGGCTGTAAAGCCCCCGCTTGCAATACGCACACCGCCCGCAAGAGGAGATGCACGATACCAGAACCCTGTCCCCTTCCTTTACATCCCGGACAGCGTTGCCCGTCTCCACGACCGTCCCGACCGCCTCGTGACCCAAAGAACGTCCCTCCTCCACCGTGGGTACGTCGCCCTTGAGTATGTGCAGGTCCGTCCCACAGATCGTGGTGGTGTCGATCCTGACTATGGCATCTTCCGGCTGCTCGATGCCGGGGTCGGGCTTCGATTCCCACTGCTTCTCCCCCGGACCATGGTAAACCAGCGCTTTCATGCTTTTGTCCTCCTTTCACATTGCCCTTTCGAGTGTATTGTAGCGCAAGGCTCAAGTAGCCGACTGCCCCATGGACGCCCGTGGTCGCGCCCATGGCGAGCGTGGCCGGACCTACATCTACCTGTTGTACGCGGTCAACGACACGATACAGAACCTCGACTCCGGCAACCTTCGGGGACGCGGCGTCCTGGCTCTGGAGGGCGCGGAAGCCTTAACTAACCCCGTGTGCGGGTTTTAGATGAGTAGCTTCGAGAGCTGTAGGGGCGGATTGCCCATCCGGTGGTTGAGCAAGAAGGCCACGGTGTGAGAGAGGATCTTCCTGAGCAGCCTGCCGGTGA
>JACCTS010000095.1 GCA_013812245.1 Rubrobacter sp. | reverse complement strand
CGGGCCGTGGCGACACGGCCGTCCGGTGGGGGCGGGTGGGCCGGCTAGGCTCGGGTCGGCACGGAAGCAGCGACCCGCTCGCAAACGGATGAGGATCTGGCACCGACTCCCCTCAAGGCCTTGCTGGACTTTGACGGGATCGTAGCCGGCATCGAAGACGAACAGGGGAGTGGCCCTTTCCTCCTCGGACGACCGTCCCAGAAACGCTTTCACCTGCTCGGCGGCCACCTCGTTGGCGTCCCGCGCGGGGCGCACGCGCTCCACGTCCACGGGAGCGGTTCAACTCTCGCGGACGAAGTTGAGCCTGGCGATGAACTGGTAAGCCCATCCGGCCACGATCGGCTGGCCGGCGGAGTGGCGGGAAGGATGGTAGTAGTAGCCGCGCTCGGGGCTGCACTCCGCGTCGCATCTGGGCCACACGCTCACGTCCACGGCGTAGACGGGCTTCGCTTCGCTTCCGGCGAGCGGATAGCAGGCTAGCAGCCTCCGCAGAGCTTCGGCGTCGATCCGGCCTCGATCTAACGCAGCGTAGAAGCTTCCCCATCCGCGCCGGTGCGACGCTTCGAGGCTCAGGTGGACAGGAGAAGGGACGGCGGCGTCCGCACTGAGGATGGCGTCGGTGAGCTCGAAGAGAGCGTCGCCCCTGCGGTGGAAGCATTCGTAGAGCGAGTGGCGGAAGCTGTGGAGAGCATCGGAAGGTTCCATGATGCGGACATCATGCACTCACCGACAGCATTGCGCACTCCCTACCTGCCGTGGAGTTAAAACGCAAGCTTAGTTCCCCTACTGCTGGCGTCGCTGTCCGGGATCATTAGAAGAGAGTAAGGACAGCGATCCTCAAGTAACGGTCCGCGAAGATACGTGGGACATAGGAGACCCGCTCCCGGGGTGTGGTCAAGAGTGTATCGATCCGCAGGGTGTCTCTATACCCCTGTTCCTGATCCGCTGACCCAGCCGGATTAAGTTTCGTTAAAACCCTCGCCGTACCGTGGCGGTGTCGCCTGGCTTCTGCTATCTTACGCTGTAAATTTACATCGTAAGTCATAGATTGGAGGGTCTGGTATGGACGGTTCGAGGAGTGGTTCTCTGGAGGAGAGGGTGGAGCGGCTGGAAGCTCGGGCCGATGAACAGGGACGTGAGCTACGGTACGTGCTGCGGCGGTTGAACCGGGTGCTGGCGGATCGAGGACCCACAAGCTCTCAGCCTGCGACGGAAGGCGTGGAGACACAGCGGTCTTCTCCGCCGGTTGTTCAGCCTTCGTATGCGCCGCCCGCCCGGCCGGCGCAGCCAGTAGCACAGGAGCCGAGGCGTCCCGAGCCAGTGCGGGTAGGCGGCGCGGATGCGGCTACTTCCACGGGTGATGGGGATGATGGGGGGCGTAGGTTCCAGTTGCCGTTCGCCCTTGGAGGTTTGCGGAGCGGGGAGTGGTGGTTGAACAAGGTTGGGATCGCGCTTTTGCTCTTCGGGGTGGCTTTCCTGTTCAAGTTCTCGTGGGACCAGGGATGGTTGCAGGCGCTGCTGACGCCGTGGGTGCGGGTGGGAGTCGGGCTCGCGACGGGTGTCGTGTTGCTCGTGGCGGGCTTCCGCGTGAGCGGGGAGCGGCGGGCTTTCGGGCAGGTGTTGTTTGGCGGTGGGATCGGGGTTTTCTACATCACAGGCTTCGCGGCGTTCCAGGTGCTGGATCTCGTGCCGTACGCGGTGGCGTTCGCTTTCATGGTGGCCGTGACGGTGCTGGCTTTCGTGTTGTCGCTGCGGCAAGACGAGGCGGTGCTCGCCGTGATCGGGATCTCCGGCGGCCTCGCCACACCGTTCCTGCTCTACGACGATTCAGGGTCGCTGGCCGGACTTGTCCTTTACGCGAGCCTCATTCTGGCCGGTGCGATGGGGATGCACCTGTTCAAGGGCTGGCGTTCGCTGCTTCCGATCTCCTTCGCCGGCTTCTGGACGGTGCTCTTGATCGGCTACACGGACACCGTCAACTTTCCTGAAACTGCTTCCATCACCGACCAGCGGGCGCTCCAGGCCGGGGTGGTCTTCGCCTGGCTAGCTCTGTGGCTCGTCCCTGCCGTGCGGGAGGTTCTCCGCTCGCGCAACCCGGAGCGTTGGCCGCTCCCCGAGCCAGGCTCCATCGCGCGCGCGCTCGCTGGAGAGCGTGGCATCGGCGGCGCCTACGTGCACGGGCTCTCGTTCGCGGCGCCGCTCGTCGCGCTGCTCTTCACGCAGGGGATCTGGGACCTCCAAAAAGCCGACCTCGGATGGGTGGCCCTCGGGCTCGCGGCGGCCCACGCGCTGGCATGGGTGGTCTTCCGGCGCGTCGAGAGCGGCGACCGCGTGTCGTACACGCAGGCTCTGGTCGCGCTCCTGCTCGGGACGCTCTCGCTCGTCCTCATGCTGGAGGGAAACGCGCTCCTGTTCACGCTGGCCGCCGAAGCCGCGGCGCTCCACCTCCTCGCCCGGCGGCTCTCGGACAGGGTTCTCTCAATCGAAGCCCACATCCTTTTCGTCGTGGTTGGGATCTGGCTTTGCGTCCGGTTCGCGGTTGGAACCTTCGATGGGCTCTTTACCGCGTCGAACCCGACCGCGTTCCTCCACGTACGCACGCTCGTGGACCTCGCCGCGATCTCCCTGGCTTTCGCGGCGTCTCTGGTCGTCGCGCCGCCGGTGGTGGGGCGTGTTTATCGGATCGCCGCGCACGCCGCGCTGGCCGTCCTGGTCCTGCGCGAACTCCTCCCCCTGGACCACGGTGGGACCTACGTCCTCGCCGCCTGGGCGGCTTACGCGGCGGGACTGTACTTGCTCTCCCGGCGCTATCCGGTGTGGGGGACGATGATCGGGGCGCACGCGCTCTTCGGCGTCGTAGGCGTCTGGCTCGGCGTCCGGCTGATGGATGGCGTTCTCGTCCCCGACCCGGCGGCCACGGCGGTCTTCAATCTCCGAAGCCTCGCAGACCTCTTCGTGATGCTGCTCGCCGTCGCGGTTTCCGTCCTGTACGCGCGTCCGCGGGAGGTTCCCGTCTACCGGCTCTTCGCCTGCGGCGCTTTCTCATTCTGGCTCCTGAGAGAGCTGGGACCGCTGCCCGGCGGGCACGGCTACGTCCTGCTGGCGTGGGCCCTGTTCGCCGCCGCGTTGCTTCTGCTCTCGCGCAGGCTCGACGCCGTAGACTTGCTCGCGGCGGCCCACCTTCAGTTCGCTGCGGCCGGCGTCTTGCTCCTCTGGCGGCTCTTCGATAGCCCGGCCAACTCTGGTGTGACGACCGTCTTCAACGTGCAGGGTCTCATAGACCTCGCGGTCATCGTCCTCGCGGCGGTGATCTCCGGGCGCGTTGCTCCGGGAAAGCTCGTGTTCGTCTACCGCATCATCGCCCACGCCGCGCTGCTGGCCTGGCTGTGGCGCGAGCTTTCGGTGCTGCCCGCCGGGGACGCTTACGTTAGCGTGGCCTGGGGCGTGTGCGGGGCCGCGTTGCTCGTGTTCGGGCTGAGGCTGGACCACGCCTACCTCATCAGGAGCGGCATGGCGACGCTGTTCCTGCTAGTCGCCAAGCTCTTCCTGTGGGACCTCGCGTGGGTCGAGGCGATCTGGCGGGTTCTCCTCTTCATGGGTTTCGGCGGCTTGTTCCTCGTCCTCAGCTACTACCTGCGGACGCTGTGGAACACCGGAGAACCCCGCAACGGCGACTCGGGGAGCCGGACCTCCGCCTCGTAAAGCGATGACCGTCATGTGACCGCGGCGACGCAGCTCTCTGATGCTGGTTCGTCGAACAGAGCGGAGAAAGTGCTGCGCGGTAACAGACCGTTACCCGGATGCGAAAAGGTTCGCCCGCGTTCAAAACGCTTAACGCGGGTGTCGCCCGTTTTGTTACTTCCTGTCCGTACAGTGGGGCGTTCACGCAGGAGGATGCAAACGGGGGTGTTTGCCGTGGATGACAGGACGAGGCTGGCTCTGGCGACGTTTGGCGTGGCATTGATCCTTGGGTCTTTGGGAGACATGTTGCTGCGGGCCACGCCGTGGGGTCTGAACGTCTTCCTGTGGACCGCAGCCCTCGTGGTGGCGGCCGTGGCGCTGGCGCGAGCGTGGAACGTCGGGATTACGGGGGAGGGGCGATGGTTTCTGCCGCTCGCGGCGCTCTTCGCGGCGGGCGTCGCGTGGCGGGACTCGTTGACCGTGGCTTCCCTGGACGTGATAGCGGTCCTGGTTTCGCTCTCGCTGGCGGCGCTGTGGGGACGCACGGAGCGTGTGCGGTTGCGGGGGCTTTCGGAGTACGTGATCGGGGGTTTCTATACGGGGGCCGTGAGCGCGGCTGGACCTCTGCCGGCGGCGGTCCGGGATGTCCAGTGGGCGGAGGTTACCCGTGGGCGCCGCCCGGGGCAGACCCTCGCGGTGGCCCGTGGCGTTACCATCGCCGCCCCGCTGCTGTTCGTCTTCGGGGCGCTCTTCGTGGCCGCGGACGCAGTGTTCGAGAACATCGTGATCGAAGTGTTCGACATAGACCTGGTCGAGATCTTCGGCCACCTGTTCCTCATAGGTTTCTTCGCCTGGATCTCGGCCGGGCTGTTGTGGCTCTTCCTCCTCTCCCGCGAGCCGGAGGGCTTCTCGTTCAACCGTCCCAACGTGCTCTCGTTGGGCATCGTGGAGGTGGGCATCACGCTCGGGCTCCTGGATCTCCTGTTCGCCGCGTTCGTGTTCGTGCAGGTCCGCTACCTCTTCGGGGGAGCGCAGACGGTCGTCACCTCCGCCGGGCTCACCTACGCCGAGTACGCCCGCCGGGGCTTCTTCGAGCTGGTGACGGTGACGGCGCTCGCACTGCCCGTGCTGCTCCTGGCGCACTGGCTTCTGCGGGGTGAAGAGCGCGTCCACCGGCGCATCTTCGCCGGGCTCGCCGGGGCGATGGTCGCGCTGCTCTTCGTCGTCGTGGCCTCGGCGCTCTACCGGATGCGCCTCTATACCATCGAGTTCGGCCTGACGGAGCTCCGGCTCTACACCATGGCGTTCATGCTCTGGCTCTCCGCCGTCCTCCTCTTTTTCCTCCCGACCGTGCTGGCCGGCCGCCGCGACCGCTTCGCCCTTGGCGCCCTCGTGACCGGCCTCGCGGCCATAATCGTTATCAACGCCATCAACCCCGACGCCCTCATAGCCCGCACCAACCTCGCCCGTCTGGACGAAGGCAAACGCTTCGACGCCGTATACCTCACCAACCTGAGCGCCGACGCCGCGCTCGTACTCTACAAAGCCCTGCCCGAGATCGGGGACCGCCACCTGTTCGATCCGTACGAAGGGGTTACGTCATCGGGAGAGACGAAGACTTACAAGGGCCCGACCCTCGAACAGGAACTCCTGAATAACTGGAACGCAGACGGTGACTGGCGTACCTGGAACCTTTCCCGCTGGCGGGCGGATCAACTCGCCGGAGAAGCGTCGGTAGAATAAGGTCTGGTCGAACGCAAGCTCGCCGAGGAGGATAGAGGTGGGTTTGGACGTATACACGGGGACGCTCACCCGCTACTACTCCGGCGATTGGGAGACGTTCTGGGAACGGGCGGCTCGCGAGGCTGGAGTGGACAGCATCAGGGTCCAGGTCGGCGTCGAGGGCGTCCAGGAAGTCGGGAAGAGCGACCCTCAGAAAACACATCAAGTCGTCCTCGCGTGGCGCAAGGCCCTCGAAGAGACCATCTCCGATGCTTCCGACCCCCTACGGCTGGACTGGGACGAATCCTCCGGGAAGCCTTACTTCACCGACAAACCCGACTGGGAAGGCTATGCGGCCCTGATGCTCCACGCCGCCTACGCCATGCGCCCGGACATGGAGCCGCCGGAGGAAGTCCCCGACGACTCTGGCGCAACGACCCCGTCTACCGCGCCACGATGGAAGGTGGGCTCGAAAACAACCTCTGTAGCTTCATTATGTTCCCCGAACTGTTGTTGCCGGGGGACTTCACGTTCCTCTTCCTGCACGAGGACCTGAGAGGGCAAGAAGTCGTAGTCGGGGCCACCGAAACACTCCGAGCCAACCTGCACGGCCTGAACGAGAATACCTTTCGCGCCGGGCCGGAGACCGTAGCTCGCTGGCTGAACGGCGACGTCGAAGAGACCGGAAACCGCTTCGAGGCCAACGCCTGGCATGGTTTCGCCATCTTTCTGTACCTTGCCGAACAGGCCGTCGCCAATGTCCTGCCCATGAAGCTGGACTACTAGCCGTCCGCAGCTGACCGGAACTCGCCGGTGATTCAACGACTACAGCGGTTCTCGTATTGACTGACCCATAGATGTTGAGTCTCGCTCGTCGCAGCAACGATGTTGCGGAATGGAGTTCCCTGAAACCCGAAAGCTGTTGCCTGATGCCCCAGCTTGGAGAGAGGCGCAGCCTTTTCGCAAATTGCTCTAGTAGACAACATGCAGGGTCATGCGCACCAAAAACGAGAGTTATCCACAAGATGTTGTGGATTAAATCGTATGAATGGTGGATAAGTGCACTGTATGTAACAAGGACTTAACAATCGGTGCCTGCAGGAGAGCTGCGGGGATCGTTGGCTTTCTTCTGTCAAATGGGCTTCAGTTATTACGCAGGGCTACTTGGGGAACTCGTAGAGGTACACGCCGTCGCCGTCCTTGCTGCCCGACAGGGAATCGCTCGGGGTCTCCCGCAATTTTTCGAGGCCTCGCTCCGTTCGGGCCACCACCGCATATACTTCAGGAGAAGCGTCGGAGAGTCGTTTGATGAAGAGGATGCTGATGTAGTCCCGATCCTGGTACTCTCTGTCTTCTTTGATGCTCAGCGCTATGGATCGGTACTCCCCCAAAGAGGAGGCGTTGCCTTGCGAGACGGTAAGATCCGCGGAGCGCAGACCGTGGCCGGAGACATCCGAGTCCAGAACCTTGTACTCAGTGATGCCGTAGTTCTCCAGCGGTAGCCAGGTAGGGTTCTCACCACCAGAAACGGCGAGCGCCGCAAGCGATACCGGTACCGCAAGCAGCCCCAGCGTCCCGAGCGCCGCCAGTGCCACGATGACGATCCTGATCCTTCTGTTGTTATCGGCGTTCGTCATTCGGGGCGCAGTAAATGGCGTCAGGCGTCCCGGTCCTTCACGAGGCGTCTGAGCGCGGAGTGGAAAAGCTCGCCGCCAGCTTTACAATTAGCCAACGGCAAACCGAAGGTCAGGAGAGGCGACATGGTGATAAACGAGGAACGGGTGACGGATCAGCTCAGGAACGTTATAGACCCGGAGATCGGGATGGACCTCGTGGAGCTCGGGCTCATCTACGACGTGGGCGTCCACGACGAGGGCAAGCATGTGGACGTGACGTTCTCCCTGACGAGCCCGATGTGCCCGGTGGGAGACCTGATCCAGGAGCAGGTAGAGACCGAGACCCTCTCCATCGAGGGCGTCGAGACGGTGAACGCCCAGCTCACCTTCGAGCCGATGTGGAGCCCGGAGATGATGAGCCCGGCCGCCAAACTGTTCTTCGGCCGGTAAGCTGAGTTCCACCGAAAACGAACCGAAGAAGCCCGCGCCGCCTTCCGATTCCGGCGACGCGGGCTTCGAGCATCTGGCAGGCTGCAAAGACCCCATAATGGCGGCGCTAGTCCACCGCATCGGCCCGCTGGAGCGGGAGGCCCGCCGTCGCGGACGCCCCGACGACGCATACGGCACGCTCGTCCGTACCATCGTCGGGCAGCAACTCTCCACCAAAGCCGCCCGCAGCATCTACAAGCGCCTCGCCGACATCTTCGGCGACCGCCCCCCGACGCCGGAAGAACTTCTCGCCGCCGACGAGGACGAGCTGCGCGCCGCCGGCCTCTCGCGGCCCAAGATCCGCTACCTGCGCGACCTCGCGGAGCAC
>JACCTS010000082.1 GCA_013812245.1 Rubrobacter sp. | reverse complement strand
ACTCCCTGGTCCGGTGTGCTCGGCCTCCTGTGCGGCGCCCGCGACGGGGACGCAGGGGCCATAGGCTTTGACGAAGGCCCGAAACCGCCCAGGTGGATGGACAGGCTCGAAGAGCGCGGCATCACCGTCACGCGGGACGTATTGCGTAAGGAGGCCGTCGCTGTGCTGCGCCAGTACGCCGTGACCGGGGGTGAGATCTATAACTCCCGGGGTGGTGGCTGACGGAGCCTACACAACAAACTGTTTCGGAAATTCCGTCAGGTTGCGGCAGCCGTCCTCGGTGACGACTACGAGGTCCTCGATGCGGACGCCGCCCGCCTCGGGGTCGTAGACGCCGGGCTCGACGGAGACTACGTCGCCGGGGATCAACTCCTCGTCGGCTGTGGAGACGCGGGGGGCTTCGTGGATCTCCAGCCCGACCCCGTGTCCGGTGCCGTGGAAGAAGCCCTCCGTGAGTGGCTTGCCTTCTTCGCGGTCATGCTTGTCAGTCTTGTATCCGTGCTCGTGCAGGATGTCCGAGACCTTGCCGTGAACGTCCTTGCCGTTGACGCCGGCCCGGATCATGGAGAGAGCGGCCTCCTGGCTCTTCAGGACAGCGTCGTACATCTTCCGTAGCTCCGGTGATGGGTCGCCCTTGACGAACGTGCGGGTCATGTCCGAGTAGTAGCGGGACGAGAGGTCCATCGGAAAGATGTCCACGATGATGGACTCCCCGGCTTTCAGGGGACCGTGTCCGCGCTCGTGCGGGTCTGCGCCCTGCGGTCCTCCGGCGGCGATGGTGCCGTCCGCCGCGCATCCGCGCCGCAGAAGCTCCACGTCTATCTCGCCGCGCAGGATCTCGCTCGTCAGCGTCTCACCGCGCCAGTGGAGGATGCCGTCGTCGCCGATCTCCGACTCTTCGAGGATCTCGACGGCGTGGGCGCAGACCGCCTCGACGACCCCCTGCGTCTTCTCGATGTGGGAGATCTCTGCTTCCGTCTTGGCGCGCCGCCGGCCGTCGTAGAGCTGACGATCAGGTGAGATCTCCAGCCCGCGTTCACGAAGCGCGTCCGCATAAACGACGGCCATTCCGGCAGGCACGACGATGGGGGAGCCGTTGGCCCCAAGGCGCTCCAGCAGGTTCGAGATCGCGGCGGCGTACGCTTTCGCGCCGCTCTTCAACTCCCTGGCAAGCTTTATGATCTCCAACTCCTCGTAGGAGAGCAGCTCGTCTACGGGCGCCTCCTTGCTGGCCCGGCCGTACTCCAGGGATGAGACGGCGAGGTATTTCTTGCCGTCTACACGCAGGCAGATTACGGGGTCCGGGGCCAGGAACCCGGAGAGGTGGTAGGCGTCCGCGTCGTGTTCCGGCGCGCCTATTACGAGCAGGTTCTGTCCTTCGTCCTTCATACTTCTCCCTTCGTGGAGCCGGGTTCTCTCCGGCGGTCCATTCTACTACTGGACGAATGATCGCCGGCCACTATACGCGGCGGAGTCTCCTATATAATCCGGCCTCGATGGAGGAGAGAAAAGACATGCGGGGGCGGATCCAGGCTGCGATCGACAAGGTGCGCCCGGCGATGCAGGCCGATGGTGGGGATGCCCGCATCGTGGAGTGCGACGAGGATAAAGGCTCCGTGAGCATCGAGATGATCGGGGCTTGCAGCGGCTGTCCGCTCTCCCAGCTCGACTTCGTCTACGCCATAGAGAGCCTGATCCGGCGCGAAGTCCCCGAGGTGCGCGAGATTCAAGCCGTTTAGGCTACAGACACCGGATTTCAGCTACCAGCTTCTTTGAAAGCGGCGGAGACCTTTAGCCTGATGCTTTCGGGCTACTGACGTTCCTGGTGTTCGGCGCGCAGGAGGCCAGGCGGCAGGGCCTGGCGGGTGGCGGAGAGCGATTCTATGGCGCGTTTGCGGGCCCGGCGAAGTCTTAAGCGCTGGAAAAGTGGGGCGTTCGGCGTCTGTTCGTTCACGAGGTGGGTCAGCGTGATCATGTCGTTCACGCACGCCCGGTAGCCCAGTGCGCACATCTCCAGGCGCACCTCGGAGTCTGGCTCTTCCTGGAGTGCGCGTTGGATCTCAGCCGTCCGCTCGACGATGGAGCGGGAGATGGCTTCCGGCGAGTCCGCCCGCGGGGCGCGGTATATGTGGCCCGTGATCCTCTCCGGCGAGAGCCGCCACGCGCCACGGGAGACACTGTCCCGCCTGGAACGCATGAGGAGCGCCACGATCACCGTCACCGGCACAACCGGCGCGAGCAGCAGCGCCAGCGAATCTGGCACGGTGAGCGGCAAGAACAAGAGCAGGGTGGCGATCTCGGTCACCAGTATCAACGCGACGTACCACTTGAACATTCCTCGACGCTACCTCTCACCACGGGTCTTGAGCCCTATAGTCTAAGTTTCGTCCCGCAGTTTCGCAAGAACTTTGCGTCCCG
>JACCTS010000073.1 GCA_013812245.1 Rubrobacter sp. | reverse complement strand
ATCGCGGAGGTGGACCCCGGCTTCCCGGAGAGGTGGCGGGGCTTCTACGGGGACACCGTCCTCGAAAGGAGAAACCTCTCCCTGGAAGCCTGCTCCTAGCCGGGCCACGCCGGAGGTTTGACGGGGGAACACCGCCTCTTGTATACTTCCGTGTGCCTTATACAGCCTGGGGACAGTTGCATTGTGAGATTGTGAGGCAAGAAGGGAGTTCTGTAGAGCTATTATGGACGGGTTTGTGGAACGCGGTAGAGGGGGAGGCTACACGATTTGAGTTTCTGGGGGTACCTCGGCTATGAGTGGGATTCTCTTCTGGAGCTTGCCATAGGTCACGCGATCGTTGTACTCATCTCGCTAGCAATAGCCACCGCCATCGGGATCACGTTAGGCGTACTCACCTACCGGAGACCGGCAGCGGCGCAGGTAGCGCTGGCCATAGCTTCCACGATACTGACGATACCGTCTTTCGCATTGTTTGGTATCGCAATCGGTATAGGGCTCGGACTTGGCTATCCGCCAACCATAGTCGTGCTCACGGGCTATGCGATTCTCTCGATCCTTCGCAACACTATTGCCGGACTGCGCTCGGTGGACCCGGCTACCACGGAGAGCGCGAAGGGGATGGGCATGAGCAACTGGCAGCAGTTGGTGCGCATAGAACTGCCGATGGCATGGCCGGTAATAATCGCCGGCTTTCGGGTGTCCGCGCTGCTCATACTCGGTATCGCGACCATCGCCGCCTACGTGGGTGGACCGGGTTTTGGTGATGAGATCTTCACGGGCCTTAGCACCCTCGGGGGTGTGAACTCGCTAAACCTTGTATTGAGCGGAATGCTGGGTGTCATGGTCCTCGCGCTTGTATTCGAGGTGCTGTTCGCAATACTCGGCAGGTTCACTACTTCAAAGGGGTTGAATTGAGCGAAGCGACTGAGAATCAGAGCGAACGCAACGTCGCGATCCGGCTGGAGAAGCTCTCCAAGACCTTCCCGGTACAGGACGAGCCGGCGGTCAAGGAACTCTCGATGGATATCTACGAGGGCGAGATCGTGGTGTTGGTTGGACCGAGCGGTTGCGGCAAGACCACGACGATGAAGATGATCAACCGCATCATCGAGCCCTCAAGTGGCCGAATCTACATCTCGGGCGAGGATGTGACCGACGCGAACCCGGACGAGCTGCGGCGTAGCATTGGTTACGTTATCCAGCAGATCGGGCTCTTCCCGCACATGACCATAGCCGACAACATCGCTACCGTTCCCAGGATGCTCGGTTGGGACAAGGAGCGCGTCTCCAGCCGCGTGGACGAGCTGCTAGAGACCGTACACCTTCCCACCTCGTACCGTGACCGCTACCCGAAGGAGCTATCCGGCGGACAGCGGCAGAGGATCGGGGTTGCGCGGGCCATGGCGGCTGACCCGCCGATCATGCTCATGGACGAGCCTTTCGGGGCGGTAGACCCGATCACGCGCGAGAGGTTGCAGGACGAGTTCTTGGGGCTGCAGCAGGAGGTTCTCCAGAAGACGATCGTCTTCGTCACCCACGATATTGACGAGGCTGTAAAGTTGGGTGACCGCATCGCCATCCTGGGCGACCAATCGGAGATCGCCCAGTACGATACGCCGGAGACGATCCTTACCGATCCGACCAACGACTACGTGGAGGACTTCATTGGTTCCGGTGCCTCCCTGAAGCGTCTCAGCCTCAGCAAGGTGGAGGACATCAAGACGGCGGAGTGGCCGGTGGCGCATCTTACGGATAGTCACGATGATGTGCGCGAGAAGATGAAGCAGTCCGGCAGAGAGTACGTGCTGCTGCTGGACGAGCGCGACAAGCCCAAGCGGTGGGTGAACTGGGCGGACGTCGAGCAGAACGGCATCCCGCTCAAGGAGGCGGGCTGGCCCTCGGTTGCCATCGTGGAGAAACGCTCAAGCCTCTACGACACACTTGACACCATGATCACCTCCTATCGTGGATCGGCAGTCGTGGTAGACGAGAACGAGGGCAAGTATCAGGGGGTCGTGGACTTCGCGACGGTGCTGTCCGCCATCGAGGAGATGAGGCCTCAAGAAGGTCATACCGCGCCGGACTTCATCGCCGAGCGGGAGGATCTACCCTCGTGAGCGCGCAGGAGGAGACTAAAGAGGCGCCGCGTCAGGAGAAAGCCCCGGAGTCTCCGCAACAGCAGCCGGGCGGGAAGCCGGGAGGACGCACTGGAACGGACCTGGGCTGGACGCTAGCTCGATACCTGGTGATGCCGGTCTTTCTCGTGCTGGTGTGCCTGGGTCTTTATCTGGCGATCAGCGCTCGAACCCTCGACAGCATAGAGAAGCGTTCGCTCAGCAGAGAATACATAACCCAGAAGGTAATCGAGCACCTCGAGATCAGCGCGGTCGCAACCGTACTCATCGTGCTCATCTCGGTCACGGCGGGGGTTATCCTTACGCGACCCGTAATGCGGTGGGTTGCACCGTACATCGTCGGCATAGCGAGTACGGGACAGGCGCTTCCTTCCATCGGGGTGATCGTGCTGATCGCTGTGCTCACCGGCCAGTTCGGCTTCAAGATCGCGGTTTTTTCCCTGATCATCTACGCTTTCCTGCCTATCCTGCGAAATACGATGGTAGGCATTCAGCAGGTGGATCGCTCCATCATCGAGGCCGGACGCGGGATGGGGATGACGAATGCGGCGGTCCTGTTCAAGATCGAGCTCCCGCTGGCGATACCGATCATGCTCGCGGGCATCCGTACCGCCCTGATAATCGTGGTCGGCACGGCGGCGCTGGCGACGTTCATAAACGCGGGCGGGATGGGAGACATCATAAACAGCGGGATCAAGTTGAGCAAGGACACGATCCTGATAACCGGCTCTGTGTTGACCGCGGTGCTGGCGTTGAGCGTGGACTACGTTGCCGGGATAGCCGAGGATGTCCTGAAGCCAAAGGGACTGTAACAATGTTTCCGGGAAACCTTCGTTCGGTATCCGACGGAGCCGCGTAGTAGCGGGCACTTGCGGGAAGGCAAAAAAGAATAGGGAGGAGATGG
>JACCTS010000499.1 GCA_013812245.1 Rubrobacter sp. | reverse complement strand
GAGTGGGCGACGTTGTTGCCGTCGCCGACGTAGCTGATCTTCACTCCTTCCAGTCCCCCGAACTCCTCGCGCACCGTCAGCAGGTCGGCGAGAGCCTGGCAGGGATGGTGGTCATCAGAGAGACCGTTTATGACGGGAACGTCCGCAGCCGCCGCCAGCTCTTCGAGCTCTTCGTGGTCGAAGGTGCGGACCATGATGGCGTCTATGTAGCGGGCGAGGACGCGTCCCGTGTCATATGGCGTCTCTCTCTTCCCAAGCTGTATTTCATCGGGGTTGAGATACAGGGCGTGACCGCCGAGCTGGTACATTCCGACCTCGAAGGATACCCGCGTGCGGTTAGACGGTTTCTGGAAGACCATCGCCAGCGTCCGGCCCCGAAGTGGACGGTACGAGATGCGTGACCGCTGCAAGAACTTGGTCTTGGCGGCCTCTTCGAGGATGAGGTTGGCCTCCGCCGGGGAAAACTCGGCGAGGGTGAGGCAGTCGCGGCCGGAGAGGGGAGAGGGATCGGGCGGCGCGTCGTTTTGCTGTGGAATCACCTCCGGTCTCCCTACGCCACCGCGGCTTCGAGCCGGGTTTCCGCCGCCTCGGACGCATCAGTCATCCAGGCGTCAACCGCGCCTCGAAACGTATCCAGCGCGAGCCGGACCTCCGTACGGGTCACGGTGAGGGGTGGCGCGAGGCGGATCGTGGTTCCGCCGACCAGGTTGACGAGCACGCCTTCTTCCAGGCAGTGTTCGAAGACGAACTTCGCAAGCTCCGGGTCGGCGAGGTCCAGCCCGATCAGGAGCCCCGCCCCGCGCACCTCCGCGCCGGGAATCCGCTCTGCCAGCTTCTCCAGCGCGTTCCTGAGAACCTTGCCCTTGAAGCGGACTTCTTCGAGGAAGCCGGGGTCTCCGACGACCCCGAGCACGGCCCTGACAGCCGCCATCGCGAGCGGGTTGCCCCCGAATGTTGAGCCGTGGGTGCCTGGCGTGAGGGCCGCGTACTCTTCCCGCGCCATCATCGCACCGACGGGGACGCCGCCCCCGAGGCCCTTTGCGCTCGTGAGCACGTCCGGGACGACGCTGATGCCCTGGTAGGCGTAGAGGTGTCCCGTGCGGCCCGCGCCGGTCTGGACCTCGTCAAAGATCAGGAGCGCGTCGTGCTCGTCGCACAGGTCGCGCAGCCCTTCGAGAAAACCATCGGGAGCGGGGTTCACGCCGCCCTCGCCCTGGATGGGCTCGACGAGAATAGCGGCCGTTTGTGGACCGACCAGCTCCTCCGCTGCTTCGAGGTCTCCGAACGGGGCGTGGACGAAGCCGCCGGTCATCGGGCCGAAGCCTTCTTTGAGGGATGGCTGGCCCGTCGCGGAGAGGCCGCCGTAGGTGCGGCCGTGGAAGGATTTGGAGAAGGTGAGGACCTCGTGCTTGTCGGGACCGTAGTTCTCGCTGGCGTGCTTGCGGGCCAGTTTGATCGCTGCCTCTACGGCCTCGGTCCCTGAGTTGCAGAAGAAGACTTTGTCGAAGTCCGTGGCGTCGGTGAGCATCTTCGCCACCTCGGCCTGGATCGGGATTTCATAGAGGTTGGAACAGTGGATCAAGGTCTCCGCCTGCTCCTTGACCGCCTCGACGAGCGCCGGGTGGCCGTGCCCCAGAGAGTTGGTCGCGATGCCCCCGATGAAGTCCAGGTAGCTGTTGCCTTCTTCGTCGAAGAGCCAGCTCCCCCTTCCCTCCGTCGGGGCGATGTTCAGGCGTTTATAAGTCTCCATTACGGCCTTCATGCGACGGCTCCTTCCGATATCAGAGTCCCTATGTTCTCTCCGGCGAGGGCTTCCCGCAGCGTACCCTCCCTGTTTCCGTTGACTATCCTTGCCTCGACCCCGGCCCGCGCGGCCTGCGACGCCGCCCGCAGCTTGGGGATCATGCCTCCCGCCGCGAGGCCGCTCTCCACATACCCCTCGCTCTCACCCGGTGCGAGTGCGGTGACCGTCTCGCCCCCGTCGAGCAACCCGTCCACGTCGGTGAGCAGGAAGAGATGACCCGCTCCCAGCTGCGTGGCGATGGCGCCTGCTGCCATGTCGGCGTTGACGTTGTATGCGCCTTCTGGCCCGATGCCGAGAGGGGCGACGGCCGGCACGAAGCCTCCATCCCACATCGCTCGGATGAGCTGGAGGTCCACCCGCTCCACGCTCCCGACACGCCCGAGGCCCGGTATGGGCTCGACGAGCAGGGTCGGGCCGTCGGTGCCGGAGATGCCGGCCGCCGGAACACCGAGGGATCGGAGATCCCGGACCAGCGCCTTGTTCACGCTCCCGGCGAAGACCATCTCGGCGACCTCAAGCGTCCTCTCATCTGTGACGCGCAGGCCCTGGTGGAACTTCGTGGGTATTTCCAGGGCGTCGAGCATCCGGGTCAGGCTCGGGCCGCCGCCGTGCATGATCACGACCCGCGTCCCAGACTCCAGTATCTCCGGTAGGTCTTCGAGCGCCCCGCCTTTGAGCGCCCCGCCCCCGACCTTGACGACGATGGGCTTCGCGGTGATGTCTGAGGCCGCGCTCACGTGCGGTAGCTGCCGTTGATCTCGACGTACTCGTAGGTGAGGTCGCAGCCCCAGGCCGTGGCCGACGCATCGCCCTCGCCCATGCGAACGGTGATGACGACCTCCCCGCTCGCAAGCGCGGCGTTCGCCTCGGCCTCCTCGTGCGGCACGGGCTCGCCACCGAAGAATACCTTCACCGGCCCGAAGTACAGTTCCACGCCGCTTGGATCGAATGGGATGCCCGCGTAGCCCATCGCGACGAGCACCCTGCCCCAGTTCGCGTCCTCGCCGAAGACCGCCGCCTTGACCAGGCTGCTCCCGACCACACTCTTGGCGAGCGCCGCCGCAGACTGCTCATCCTTCGCGCCCTCGACGACGACCTCGACGAGCCGGGTCGCTCCCTCACCGTCGCGTGCGATCTCCTTCGCCAGTCCCCGCGCCACGGTCTCGACCGCCTCGGCGAAGACTGGGTAATCCGGGTGATTTAGGGTCAGGAGATCGTTGCCGGCCGCGCCGTTCGCCATCAGGAGCGCCATGTCGGAGGGGGACGTGTCGCCGTCCACGGTCACCCGGTTGAAGGTGCGTTCCGTGGCGCTGCTCAGGGTCTCTTGCAGACAATCTTCCTCCACGGCGGCGTCGGTGGTGAGGAAGGCGAGCATGGTGCCCATGTTCGGGTGGATCATGCCGCTCCCCTTGGCCGTCCCCCCGACGGTGACGGTGCGACCCCCGATCTCGACCTGAACCGCAGCTTCTTTTGTACGAGTATCGGTGGTGAGGATCGCGTCCGCGAACGAGGTTCCGCCTTCGCCAAGCTCCCCGGCCGCCTGTTCAATGCCTTCTGAGATGCGGTCCATCGGGAGATACACCCCGATCACACCGGTGGAAGCCACAGCGACCTCTCCGGCCCCGATCCCGAGCGCCTCCGCAGCGAGCGCCTGCATCTCCTTCGCATGCGAGAGCCCCTGCTGTCCTGTCGCCGCGTTGGCGTTGCCGCTATTCACCACGACGGCCCGGACGTTTCCAGCCTCGACGGCTTCCTTAGTCACAGCGAGTGGCGCGCCCTTGAAAGCGTTGCGCGTGAAGACGGCCGCCGTGGCGCACGGGCGCTCCGAATACAGGAGGCCGAGATCCCGCCTCCCGGAGTTCCGCACCCCGCAAGCCACCCCCGCAGCCACGAAACCTCGAGCCGCCGAAGTCCCGCCGGATACGGTGTTTATTCCGATTGTTGTATCTTTATTCATGATGCGGGCTATTCTCGCACCCGCATGTGAGGGCGTCAACCGAAATATCCAGAAACTTGAATAAATATCCGGCGGCTGGTTCAATACCGGGCATGGCTTTAAAAGTCGGCATATATGGTGGCAGCGGATACGCGGGAGCAGAGCTTGTGCGGCTGCTCTCCGGGCACCCTAAGATCGGTGCGCTGGAAGTCTCCTCTCGCGGGTATGCGGGACGCGGGATCGGGGATGTTTATCCCCATCTGGCCGTCGAAGAAGCGTTCGTCGAGCCCGCCGCAATAGACGCCTCGTCGCTTGACGTGGCTTTCGTGGCATACGGGCACGGTGAGAGCGCGGAGACGGTGAGGGCTCTCCTGGCTGCCGGCGTGGGGCTGGTCGTTGACCTCTCGGCTGACTTCCGGCTGCCCGATGCCGCGCTGTACGGAGAATGGTACGGAGAGCACCCGGCCCCCGAGCTGTTCGCGGAAGCGCACTACGGGCTGCCGGAGGTGTTTGGAGCGGCGGAAGGCAGGATCATCGCCAACCCCGGCTGCTATCCGACGGCGGCCATCCTGGCGCTCTCGCCGGTGGTGAAGAGGATGGGAACGGATATTCGCTCCGTCACCATCAACGCGCTCTCCGGGGTGAGTGGGGCCGGGGCAAAGCCTTCGGTCAAGACGCACTTCGTGAGCGCCAACGAAAACGCCAACGCCTACGGGGCGCCGCTCCACCGTCACACGCCGGAGATAGAGACGATGCTCCGAAGGGTTGGAGAAACGCCTGAGATCACCTTCGTGCCGCATCTCATCCCCATAACGCGCGGGGAGCTGGAGACCATCGTGGTGGACGTGGAGGATGCGCCCGACGCGGAAGAAGTCCTCGGCTGGTACGCGGAGGACTACGAGGGATGGTCGTTCGTGGGGGCGCGGGAAGAGTACCCGCACGTGGCGCACGTGGCGAACACCAATCGTTGCAGGCTATCGGCGGCCGTTGACCGGCGGGCCGGAAAGCTGCTCCTGTTCGCGGCCCTGGACAACCTGCTCAAGGGCGCGTCAGGGGCTGCGGTGCAGAACATGAACCTGGCGCTCGGCTTCGGGGAAGACCTGGGGCTTGAGCACCTCAAGTAGGAGGCTGAGGATCTGATGGAAGCCACGAAATCCGGCGTGGACAAGGCCACGCGGCAGGCCCTGATCCTGACGCTCATCTCCGAGAAGGAGCTTGGCACGCAGCAGGGCGTGGTCGGCGCCCTGGCTGACGAGGGCGTCGAGGTCGCGCAGGCGACCGTGAGCCGCGACCTCGCCGAACTCGGGGTTCTCAAGGTCGGAAGCCGCTATCTGGCGCTGCCGCACGAGCCTGGGACCGCTGGCATCGAGGTTCTTCCAAGTTTCGTTATCGGCATAACCCCCGCCCAGAACCAGGTCGTCGTCCATACCAGGGACGGTACTGCCGGGGCGGTGTCGAGCGTACTGGACCGGGTCAGGGGACTCAGGACCATCGGCACGATCGCCGGGCAGGACACGGTCCTCATCATCACCCCCGACAACGCCGCCGCCGAAGAAGTCTCCAGCCTGATCGCCGACGTGTGTCGCGCCAGGACCCGCCCCGCCGGGAACGTCGAGTAGGGAGCGTTGAAAGCGGCCGTGAGAAGCAAACCGGCGGCTCCGCCGCGCCTCTCCGTGCTCGGTGAAACTTTCGCCGTGTGCCGGCTGGACGCGGAAACGGAGTTCCCAACCTGGGCTGCTCAGTCTGGCTTCTACTCCGTGACTCGCACGGCGGATGAAGTCTCCGTGGTCTGTCCCGAGCAGCGCGTCCCCGAGGATGTTAAGTGTGAGCGGGGCTGGCGAGCCTTCAAGCTGGAAGGCCCGCTGGATTTCTCGCTGGTGGGCGTGCTCGCCGGGATGCTGGCGCCGCTAGCCGGGGCCGGGGTTCCGGTCTTCGTCCTCTCGACCCACGATACGGACTACGTGCTCGTCAGGGAAGAGATGCTGGATCTCGCCGCCGCAGCGTTGCGCGGTGGTGGATACGAGATCGTGTGAAAACTGATAATCCGCTAGGAGGAAAGATGACACTGGAAGGCAAGAAGGTCGTGCTCGCGTATTCGGGCGGGCTGGACACGTCTGTGTGCCTGAAATGGTTGGAACAACAGGGAGCCACACCCTACGCTTTGTACCTGGATCTCGGCCAGGGTGAACCTGCGAATGACGTTAAGGCGAAGGCGCTCGATATCGGGGCCGCCGACGCCTTCGTGCGGGACGCGAAGGAGGAGTTCGTCCGGGAGTACGTCGCGCCCGGCATAAAGGCGAACGCGCTGTACGGCGGCAAGTATCCGCTGTTCACCGCCCTGGGGCGTCCGCTCATCGCGAAGAAGCTGGTGGAGGCGGCGCGCGAGGTGGGAGCGACCCACGTCGCCCACGGTTCGACGGGGAAAGGTAACGACCAGGTGCGCTTCGACGTGACCACAGCCTCCATCGCCCCTGACCTGACGGTCGTGGCCCCGGTACGCGACTGGAACATGAACCGCCCGGAGGAGATGGAGTACGCGAAGGAGCACGGCATCCCCGTGCCCACCACAAAGGAATCCCCGTACAGCGTGGACGCCAACCTGTGGGGACGCTCCATCGAGGCTGGACCCCTCGAAGACCCTGACCACGAGCCCACAGAGGATGTCTTCGAGTTGACATCCGCCCCCGAAGACGCCCCGGACGAGCCGCGGTACGTGGAGATCTCCTTCGAAGAAGGACTTCCGACCGCCCTCGACGGCGAGGAGTTGCCGCTCGGCGAGCTCATAGCCTCGCTGAACACCATCGCGGGCGAGCACGGAGTGGGACGGGTGGACATGATCGAAGACCGATTGGTTGGTATCAAGAGCCGTGAGATCTACGAGTGTCCCGCCGCCCTCGCCATCGTCCAGGCCCACAGAGAACTCGAAACCCTCACCCTTACCAAGGACGTGCTCCGCTTCAAGGTGTCCGTCGAACAACGCTACGCCGAACTTACCTACGACGGCCTCTGGTTCACACCCCTCAAAGCCGCCCTCGATGCCTTTGTCACCGAGACCCAGAAGACCGTCATGGGAACTGTACGCCTCAAGCTGTACAAGGGATCATCCACCGTCGTCGGCCGCACCGCTCCCCGGGCCCTCTACAACAAGGATCTCGCAACCTACGATCCCAACAGCACCTTCGACGAAGCCGCCGCCGCTGGCTTCATAGCCCTCTGGGGCCTCCCTGCCCGCCAGTGGGCCGGTGTCCATGGCGGTATAGAGCAGGAAACGATGGTGCAATAAACCTGAATATTGAGTTTAGATATGATGAAACGACATAGGCCCGGTTCCGGCCGTCATGCAGGACAATAAGCAGGTTTGCAGGGAAAATAGCATTACAGCAGGCAGCTTCGAGTGTCAGAAAGATTAACCCTGACACTTAGATTCAATGCGGATCCGGATCTCTGTCGTAATAGTTGACGACCCTGCCCCTGCGGTCGAGTTCGAAGTGGCAGCAGTCGAGGAGCAGGGTTTTGAGGCGGGTACGGGCGCGTTGCACGCGAGACTTTGCGCCAGAGACGCTGAGGCCAAGCCTGTCGGCGAGTTCCTGCTGGGTGAGCCCTTCGTACTCGGTCAGTCGGAGGGCCTGGCGATGATCCGGCGGTAGCCCTTCGAGCATACCCCTGACGGTCTCGGACAACTGTTGTTCTAGTTCCTCTTCAGCGAGCTCCGAAGAGCCTGCCGGTATCTCCGCGAGTTGCGCGGCAGGGGTCTTCGCGCGGTAGTGGTCGGTGATGGCGTTCCGCGCGATGCGGTAGACCCAGGCCCTTATCTTCTCTTCGTCCTCCAGGGTGCCGATGCGGGTGTGGATCTTGAGGTATACGTCCTGCAATATATCTTCGGCCGTATCAGTATCGCGCACGTTTCTCACGATGAACTTCTTCAGATCCGAGTCGAACCTCTCGTAGACTTCTTCCACCGCTACTGACATCTTTGGAGATCTCCTTTCACGTTCTCAAAGCAGGGCATCGGTGGTGATCCCGAGCACTATCGCCCCGATCAGGGCTACACCCACGTAGAGGGCGAAGACCCGGGGCTTCACCAGGGACCACACCGCTGCCATCGCCGGGACCGTCGTGGCTGGGCCCGCGATCAGGAACGCGATAGCCGCGCCCGGGGTCATGCCGCTTTTGATAAGCCCGGAAACTATCGGAAGTGCGCCGGCCTCGTTCATGTACAGGGGAAGACCCACGAGCGCCGCCAGCGGCACGGCGAAAGCGCTGGAGCCGCCGAGAGTCCCTGCGATGGCCTCCTGGGGCACGTACTCCAGGATCAGGGCTTCCATCGTGAATGCCAGCAGCAGCCACCGTCCGATCCTCCAGCCTTCGCCCGCGGATCCCCGCGCCACCTCTCCCCAGGAGAGCCTACGGAAACCTTCAATAATGTCCTTCCACCAGCCCTTCTGGGGCGCGCTGTCCAATTTCGTGCCGCAGCCTGACCCACACGCTTCGGTGGTAGTCGTCACGCTACCTGTCTCGTGAGCAGTCCCGCTGAACATTGCAGCGTTCTGTGTGGCCCCGGCCCCGACCAAGACAGGTTGCTCGGCTAGCCTACCGGGTTGCTCTGTAGCGCAGCAGTCGCTCGTCTCCTTCTCCTTTGCGGTGCGCCGCAGCACCGCTCCCCGGAAGAACCCGCTCCGGGTCAGAAGCAGGGTGAGGTATCCGGCCCCGAGGCTCAGGATCAGGGTGGCGACGAGCCGCGTCACGGCGAGCGGCCATCCCAGGAAGCCTGCTGAGAGCGCGAAGATCTCCGGGTCCATGGTGGGAGAGGCGATCCAGAAGCTCATCACCGGCGCGAGTGGCACGCCGGCGATCAGAAGTCCCGCTACCACGGGCACCACCGTGCACGAGCAGAACGGGCTGAACGCCCCAACCGCCGTCGCGAGCAAAATCGCGATTCCCACCCTCGCTCCGAATACCCTCCGAACGGCTCCGTCCAGTTTCATAGTCCGTACCAGCACGCCGAGAAAAACGCTCACCACGAACACGGGCAACACGTTCCCCGAAGCCTCTATTACGAACCCGAGGATCTCGTGAATTTCACCGATCATCGCTCTTCCTCCATTTTTCGCCGTCTTCTTTATGTAGAGACGAGGTTTCGCCCCGATGGACGCACTATTCCTCTAGCTGCTCTTGACGGCGCTTGTCCGGCTGTCTAAACTTACATCAAATTTTATTGATTTGAGAGGAGGCGATGGAAATGGCTGAGGATCTGAGAGATCAGGTCAGGCGGAAGTACGCGGATCTCGCCGTTCATGCTGGAGACGGCGGATCGTGCTGCGGGGGTTCCTGCGGATGCGATGCTGATTCTAGCGCGGAGATAGTGGCGAAGGTGACGGACCTGAGCAGGGGTTACTCGCAATCCGAACGGGATGAATTGCCCCTGACGGCGGTTGGGGCTTCGCTGGGGTGTGGCAACCCGGTGGCGCTGGCGGAGCTGCATCCCGGAGAAGTCGTGCTGGACCTCGGGAGCGGGGGCGGTATCGACGTTCTGCTCTCCGCGCGGCGCGTATCTCCCGGCGGCAAAGCGTATGGGCTGGACATGACCGACGAGATGCTGGCGCTCGCAGAGAAGAACCGGGCGGAGGCCGGCGTCGAGAACGCGGAGTTCTTGAAGGGTCAGATCGAGGAGATACCCCTTCCCGAAGGCTACGTGGACGTACTCCTCTCCAACTGCGTCATAAACCTCTCCACGGACAAGCCTGCCGTCATCTCGGAGGCTTTCAGGATTCTCAAGCCAGGCGGACGCTTCGCCGTCTCCGACGTGGTGTTCCTGGGGAGCAAGGCGACCCTGCCAAGTGACGTGCTGGAGACGGTCGGCCTGTGGACGGGCTGCGTGACCGGAGCGTTGGAGAAGGACGAGTACGAAGCTCTCCTAGCCGGGGTGGGGTTCGAAGAAGTGTCCGTCGAGGTCCAGAACATATACGATCCCGAAGCAATAGAAGGGCTTGACACTAAAGAGAAACGGGCGGCCCTGAGTGAGGTTCCGGCGGCGAGCGCTTTCATCCGGGCCAGAAAACCCGAGGCTGGGTAGCCAATGACGAAGCAGGCGCTCGATGTGGTCTCGGAGAACGGCCATGCTGTCTCCGAGGGCGCGAAATTCGACGAAGAGCGGATCGAACGTCTCGTGGCGTTGGGACGCGCGACCTCGGACCCTATCCGGGTGCGGATGCTCGGCATGATGGCGGAGGGGAGAGGCTGCTGTGAGTTGCCGGACTGCGGCGTCCCGGCTGAGGACCAGGATGCCGGTATCTGCGTCTGCGAGTTTCAGGACGCCTTCGGGATGGGACAATCCAAGGTCTCCTACCACATGAAGAAGCTCAAAGACGCCGGCCTGGTGCGCGAAGAGAGGCGCGGGAAGTGGAGCTTCTACTCCCTCGACCGTCAGGCTGCCGCGAAACTCGTGAACGAGGCGGCGCTCCACCTGAGCGTCTCAGCGGAGGGAACCGGGGGCATTTGACGAGCTTCGAACGTGCTGCGGTAGCGCCTGAGAAAGCGGGGGAAAGGAGAGGAGATGGTGGAGAGAAAGGCTCGAATTCTGTTCCTGTGTACGCAGAACTCGGCGAGGAGCCAGATGGCCGAAGGTCTGCTGCGCCACCTCGCCGGGGACCGCTTCGAGGTGTACAGCGCGGGCATCTCACCCTCCGGCGAGATACATCCGTATGCCATCCGGGCGATGGAAGAGGTCAGCGTTGACGTAGGCGACCAGTATCCGAAGGGTTTAAGGACGTACCTGGGCAAGGTTGGGTTCAACTACCTGATCATCGTGTGCGCCCGCGCGGAGAAGGATTGTCCGAAAACCTTTCCGGGCGTCGGTACGACGCTCACCTGGATCTTTGACGATCCACGGGGCGAAGACGTTTCCGAGGGAGAACGGCTGGAGAAGTTCCGGGAGGTTCGGGACGAGATCGAGATGAAGATCAGAGACTGGCTCGCTCACCCCGAAGAAGAACTGGCAAAGCTCAAGGAGAAGCGCGAGCGCGAACGCCGGAAGCGGCAGGGGTTGGAAGAAGCCGGACGTTCGTGAACAACTTCCGGTGTTACGCGGCCGAGTTCATCGGCACCTTCCTGCTGGTGTTTGCTGGACCGGGAGCCGTAGTCATAGACGAAGTCTCCGGTGGAGGGGTCACCTCGCTGGGTATTGGCCTGAGCTTCGGGCTCGCCGTAATGGTCGCCATCTACGCCGTGGGACACCTCTCCGGAGCCCACATCAACCCGGCCGTCACGCTTGCCTTCGCCCTGACGCGCCACTTCCCGTGGGCCGCGGTGCCCGGCTACGTGCTGGCCCAACTCGCCGGCGCCCGCGCCGCCAGCGCGGCGCACCTCATTCTGTTCGGGGACGCCGTCCGATTCGGGGCCACCGTGCCGTCGGGATCACCACTACAGGCGTTCGGGTTGGAGCTAATCCTGACGCTCCTGCTGATGTTTGTGGTGGCGGCCGTCGCCACGGATGTGCGCGCCGTGGGACAGTCAGCGGCCATCGCCATCGGTGGCTACGTCGCGCTCGCGGCTACCTTCGCCGGACCCATAGCCGGTGCCTCCATGAACCCGGCCCGCTCCTTTGGCCCGGCGCTGATTGGCGGAGTATGGGCGCACCACTGGGTCTACTGGGCGGGGCCTGCCATCGGCGCCGTACTGGGCGCGCTGCTCTACGGTTACGTGCGTCTGGCGCACCCGCCGGAGATCCGGGAGATCAAGCGAGCGAGAACAGAGAGGTTGTCGTAAGTGACAGAGATTAGAGAGACCGGAGACCGCCCGAGAGTGCTGTTCCTGTGCACCCACAACTCGGCCCGCTCCCAGATGGCTGAAGGGTTGCTACGTTATCTAGCAGGCGAACGCTTCGAAGCCCACAGCGCCGGGACGGAAGCAACGCGCGTCAGGCCGGAGGCGATCCAGGCTATGGCCGAACTTGGTGCGGACATCTCGCACCAGAGATCCAAGACCCTCGAACGTTACGTGGATGAGCCCTTCAATTTCGTCGTTACCGTTTGCGACGACGCGAACGAGGCTTGCCCGTTCTTTCCTGGCGCGAAGAATCGCCTGCACTGGTCTCTGCCAGACCCTTCCAGAGCTACCGGCGATGCCGAAGAACGCCTCGCGGTTTTCCGGGAGGTGCGCAACAAAATTCGGGAGCATGTCGAAAAGGAGTTGCTACCGGAAGGATACTGAGGAGTGCCGGTTTGGCCACGCCTTCTCTATGAAACCTTGTCTGGTGGTGTCCACTCGTGCCTGTCGATGCCGAATAGTGCCCACGCTTCGTCATACGCGTCTTCGATGTTGTCGTGCCAGGAGTCGCTATACACGTCCCCTTCGCGAGAAATCCACTCCAGAATATAGCCCCCGCTTATATCGAGGATTCACGTCCAATATTTCGAACTTGGCCGGAGTTGGTTCAGGGCGGATCGCATTGGCCGGGAGCCATCCGCTGTGCTCTTCGCCACCGAAGTGTACCTGATTCCCAGAATCTGCTTTACGATCTTTTCTGATCTCAGCCGATCATTCCGCTACATTTGTTCAGACCTGAGCTTTGCTTGCTTCTGCCAGCTTCTTTACCGCCGCGAGGGCTTCCGGCTCCAGGCGATCAAACTCCCCTACTAGCGCGGCGGGGACAGCGTCCCGGAAGCGGGCGTACAGGTAGATCTCCCCGAGTCGCGCAACCGCGGGTTCTCCCACCTCCTCGGCCGCCCGACGGGCGAACTCCTCCGGTGTCTCTCCTGGCTCACGGACGATCCCCACTTCCTCCAGGGCCTGAATGACGGCACCGTACCGGCTGTACAGCCGGGCGTCCGAGACCCGCACAGAGCGTTGGACCGCCGGTTTTCGGCGACGGCGGACCAGGTATCTCCGGGAGTAGATGCCGGCCAGCGCGGTTCCTGCCACCAGCAGCCCCACGATGATGATGCTTACCGGGTCGAGGCGGGCCACGCCGCGCATGAGTGTCCCGACGGCCCCGAAAGCAGGACCGATGACCTTCCCAGACTTCTCTGCGACGAACTCGAAGACTTTGCCGCCCTGAACGCTGCCCGCCGCCTGGTACTGCCAGGGGGTCGAGTCGAAGCCTGGCGTTGGATCGAAGGTGGACCATCCGTATCCAGGGAAGTACACCTCGACCCAGGCGTGGGCGCTGGAGGCTTTGACCTCGTAAAGACCCGTGAACGGGTTGTACTCGCCGGGAACGTAGCCGGTCGCCACGCGCGCCGGGATGCCCAGAGATCGGGCCATCACCGCCAGCGACGAGGCGAACTGCTCGCAGTAGCCCCGCCGCTCCTCGAACAGGAAGTACTCCACCGCGTCCATCTCCTCGCGTTGCGGCGGGATGGAGAGGTCGTAGGGATATTCGCTTCTCAGGTGGTTGTTCATCTTTACTACGGCGTCGTAGGGGTTGGTGGTGCCGGCGGTAAGTTCGCGGGCGAGTTGCCTGGTGCGGTCGAGGCCGGTGGGGGGGAGGGCGGTGTACTTCTCGACCATGCCGGCCGGATAATTCCTGCCGGCGTGTCGGAGGCTATCCGGAGAGGCGTTGGGAAGTTGGGAGACGACCGAGTAGGTCGAGCCCTCGGGAATCTTGTACGGGGCCCGCACGGAGGCCTGCGGGTCCACCTTGATGCCACCCGCCGGGAAGTACACCGTCTCGGGCCTGTAGGCGCCGAAGATGACGTTCGATGCGTCCTTCTCCACGTAGAAGACCTGGGCCACCTGCCGCGTCGGACCCTCCGCCGGCTCCACGTTCTGGGCGGAGAACAGATCGTAGCGTGGGCCATCCGAGACGAGTGTCTCCAGGTCTTCTTCGCTGGTCGAGATCTCCCACCCCTTGCCGTTGTACTCGTCGAAGACGACTCCGCGGTAGGGCACTGCCTCCTCGCTACGGACTTTCATCACGATCTCGTCGGAGAGCCGCCCGCGGGATCTCAGGTCCATGTACGGGTTGAAGCCGTGATAAGAGTCCGGCGCGATGTTCTGCGGCGGCTGCGAGAATGGGTTTCCCGACTGCGGGTACTCCGGGTTCTGGACGCTGCCGGAGAAATCTCCCTGCAGCTCCTGGAACGCCGAGGTAGGCATCATCGAGAGGTTAATGCTCTGGCGCTGCGGCATGAAGGAGAAGCACAGGACGCCGACGGCCAGCACCGCGAAGAATCCAGGGGCAATCACGCCGGGCGTGAGCCCCCGGCTCCGCGAAGCCGTCACGCCCGCCCGCTCCCGCGCCTCCGAGAGGTTCATCTGGGTGAGTGACCCGAGAGCGCAGAAGAAGAACGCCAGCACGAAAAGGCCGTACCACAGGCTCGTCGAGAGCACCGCGCCCACGCTCAGCAGGATCAGGCCGCTAACCAGCGAGTAAGAGACGTCCTTGCGGGCCGGAAGGTCGAAGGCGTGGATGACCTGAACCCACAGGAAGAGCCGGGCCAGCGGCACCCGCGTATCGTACAGCGAGGAGAGCACCTCCCGGAAGAACATCGCCAGCGCGGCCAGGGCCCCGAACGCCAGCAGGATCTTGATGAGGAAGTTCTTCTCCTGCCTCCGGTTGTGGCTCACGAAGAACGCGACCACCGTGAGCAGCGGCACCAGGATGCCCGTCATCCAGTCGAAGTAGCCGCTCGTGAGCACAGCGACCTCCCCGACGAGCACCGCCGCGAGTACCCACGCCCGCAACTCGACTGAGTCCTCCGGCGGCTTCTTTTGCCCGGCCGGCAGGGTTGCCTTGATGCGCTCCAGCACTCCAGGCTCGCCGTTGCTCATTCGATCCTCCAGGGTTCCTCGACGTCCGGGCCGAGCCTGGCTGCCTGCCGCCCGGCGGCCCGTTCCTCCTCCACGAACCTCTGCTCCTCTTCCAGCGTCATCCACGGCCCGGTTCGGGACTTCGTGCCCGCGAACTCGCGGCAGGAGACGAGCACGACCGCCTGCGCTTCTGATGCCTCTCGTGGCCCGGACGATCCGGGTCTCTTTCTCGAGTACGGCATGGACGGCCGTATCTCCACGCTCGCTCCCGACGGGTCCGGCGGCCGGGAGGCCACTAGGCTGGCGCACCAGGCCAGGACCGCGTCCGGGTCCGGCTGTTCGGGGAAAGGCTCCTTCTGCGCGCCAGCATCCACCCGGACCTCCCGGCCCTCGCGGAGGGCGAACAGCAACAGAGAGGTTCCGGCGGAGACGACCATCTCGCGGGCCTCCCGCTGGACGCGGGCGTCGAGGTTCATGGCGAGGTGGAAGGGAGGATGAGTCTCCTGGGCCAGCTCCCTGACGGCGAGCCTGCCGGCGGAGAGGCCGCGGGCGCTCCTGCGCCACGCCACCAGCCGCGCCGGGTCGCCGGGACGATACTCCCTGATGCCCCAGAACTCTCCGCCGTGACCGCGGAGCAGCGTCGGGTTCTCGCTGGGGTCTCCCTGTTTGGCGTCCAGGGATACCGCTTCCGGGAGCGTCGCCACGTCAAAGGTGCGCGGGTGGATCATGGTGCTCGACGCCACCCGCATCCGGCGCCGTCCATGGAACAAACCGAATGGTGCACCAGACTCGACGGTGATCTCTCCGCCAGAGTACACGCCTCGCCACGGGTTTTCGAGTACGTACTCCATCCGCTCCGTCGCGCCGCCCCGAATACGTGTCACGACCGCGCGACCCGTGTCCCCGGCGAACTCGTCTCTTATCTCCAGCAGGTGCCGGGCCAGACGGCCCGTATTGCGGACTTCCAGCACGCAGCGGAATGGTTCCCCGGCCCGGCCGACCACCGGAGCCCGGCGGACGACCTCGATACCACGTGCGTTCCACAAAGGGGTTATCAGGGAGACGGCGACCGTCGCCGCCACCACTGCGGAGACCACGTACAGCCATCCGGCCCCGGAGTTCATGGCTATCAGATACAGGATGATGCAGAGAAAGATCAGGAGCACGGGTTTGCCGAGGCTCTTCAACCGCTTCCGGCTCATGCTCCGCGCCTCATGATGGAGGGGATACGGAGCGGAGCACCTCCCGGACCACTGCCTCAGCCGTCGCGCCGGATGAGGCCCCGCGCACGGAGATTCGGTGCGGCAGCGCGTGCAGCGCCAGCTCCTTGACGTCCTCCGGGCCGACGAAGTCCCGACCCCGCGTCGCGGCCCGCGCCTGGGAGGCCCGGATCAGTGCTATGGAGCCTCTCGGCGAGACCCCGAGTCCCACCGCCGGATGCTCACGGGTCGCCTCGGCCAGGGCGACGGCGTATCCGAGGACTTCCTCGTGTACCTGCACCCGCCGCACCATTTCCCGTGCCAGCGCGACCTCCCGGACGCTCACGACGGGCCCGACCTCTTCCAGCGGACGCCGCTCAACCTGGGCCCGCACGATACCGAGTTCCGCATTCCGAGACGGGTAGCCCATGCTCGTCGCCACCATGAACCGGTCGAGCTGGCCCTCCGGCAGCGGATAGGTACCGTGGAACTGGTGCGGGTTCTGGGTCGCCACCACGAAAAAAGGCTCGGGCAGGGGCCGCGTCTCACCCTCCACCGTAACCTGTCCCTCGGCCATCGCCTCCAGCAGCGCGCTCTGCGTCCTCGGGGTGGCGCGGTTGATCTCATCCGCCAGGAGGACCGGCGCGAAGACCGGACCCGGCAGCCACTGGAAGCGTGTCTCCCTCGGGTCGTAGATGCTCGTGCCCGTGATGTCCGAGGGCAGGAGATCCGGCGTGAACTGTATGCGGGAAAACTCCGCCGAGATGGAGGAGGATATCGTACGGGCGAGCGTAGTCTTGCCCACGCCAGGTATATCCGTCAGCAGTACGTGACCACCGGCGAGCAGCGAGATCAGGCAGAGGTCCACCACATCGTCCTTGCCTACGACCACCCGAAGGACGGAGTCCCTGAGCCGGCCGAAAGTGTCCCTAACTTCTACGATGCTCTCTACCCGATCACGCTGCACTTTCCCTCCACAAGAAGCTGAAGCTGGTCCACATCCCGCGCGGCATGTATCTCGCGCACGCCTTGATATTATCGGATACGTGAACGACAGGCTTAAATCCAGTCTCACACTCCCTGGAACAATTACCGGGGAAAGGGATCTTACCATGATGCGCCGTGCCCTCTCTGCCGCCCGCGAAGCCCGCGAGCACGGTGAGATCCCCGTTGGCGCCGTGGTCGCGCTGGGGGAAAGGGTGCTGGCTGTCGCTCGCGTTGAACGCGAGGAGACCCGAGATCCCACGGCCCACGCCGAGATCCTGGCCCTCCGCCGCGCCGCCAATGCTCTGGGCGCCTGGCGCCTCACCGGCTGTACCCTGTACTCCACCCTCGAACCATGCCCCATGTGCGCCGGAGCCGCCCACGCGGCCCAGATCTCACGCCTCGTCTTCGCCACCCCGAGCCCGAAGTCCGGCTACGCCGGAACTCTCCACAACGTCCCCGCTGACTCCCGCCTCAACCATACCTTCCCCGTCGTTCGCGGCGTGCTGGAAGCCGAGGCTGCGGACCTCCTGCGTGAATTCTTCAGGGAAAGACGTCAGCATGTCCCCTATAAATCGTCCAAAACACCACCCTCCAGCACACCTGAATCCATCATATAGTATCTACCTGAACTTCAGGTAGATACTAATTAACATACAAATGTTAGATTAAACTAAGAGTCAAACGAACTGTCTCCACCTGAACATAACGGTGCGTGATTTGCGGGATATTCCACAAAAACTCGCCGCGATGAAAAAATTTCTGAAAAAATGTCCCTGGTACTACTTGAGGCCGAACTTCGCTTGATAAAGCCGTTTTGGGCTAGTGGAGTGAAGTCAACCTTACATTCAGGGTTATCTAGCGCCTATTGATATACGAAAATGTGGTGTGCTAGGTTTTCGTACTACCAGATGTGGTGTTGAGGTGACGGGGGTTACAAGGTGCAGTGTCCGTACTGTGATTTCGAGGATACGAAGGTTATAGACTCGCGTCTTTCCGAGACGAAGGATGCGATCCGACGCCGGCGCGAGTGCCTCTCGTGCGGGAAGAGGTTCACGACGTACGAGCGCAGGGAGCCTCTGCGGTTGATGGTTATAAAGAGGGATGGGGAGCGGGAGCCGTTTGACCGGGAGAAGCTGCAGACGGGGCTCGCGAAAGCGTGCGCCAAGCAGCGGATCTCGGAGGAGCAGATCGAGGTGATGGTGGACGAGGTCGAGGCCGAGCTCCGCGAGCGGCGCCGGCACGAGGTGACCTCGCGGCGTCTGGGGGATATGGTGCTGTTGCGGCTGAGGCGGCTGGATATGGTCGCCTACCTGCGCTTCGCTTCGGTCTACCGACAGTACACGGATGTGGACCAGTTCCGCTCCGAGCTGGTGCGCCTCGCCGGTTCCGGTGTGGGAAACGCAGCACGGTAGCCGGTCCAGAGGGCGTCCACGTATATGTGCCGCAGACGCCGTCGAAAACGCTGTCGCAGACAGTGTCGCAAGCAAATTCGATGATGGAACGAGCAGAGCAAGCGGTAAAATAAGGGGAGGATGAGCGAAGAAGTGGAATACAACCGTCTGAGTGAGATAGAGCTTACGGATAACGCAGTCGCGGTTCTCAAGAAGCGCTATCTTAAGAAGAACGAACAGGGTGTGGCCGTCGAGGAGCCCATGGATATGTTCTGCCGCGTGGCGGGGAACATCGCCGAGGGCGAGTTCCGGTTCAAGGACGGCGAAGAGGCACAGGCGCTCTATGAAGAGAGCTACGAGCGTTTCCTGGGGATGATGGTCACCAGGAAATTCATGCCCAACTCGCCGACCCTGATGAACGCGGGGCGCGAGTTGCAGCAGCTCTCGGCGTGCTTCGTCTTGCCTGTGGACGACTCCATAGACGGTATCTACGACACCCTCAAGCACCAGGCCATCATCCACAAGTCGGGTGGCGGCACGGGCTTCGGGTTCAGCCGGCTGCGTCCGAAGAACGACCTGGTGCAGTCCACGATGGGCGTTTCCAGCGGACCGGTCTCGTTCATGGCTATATACGACGCTTCGACGGACAAGATCAAGCAGGGCGGCACCCGGCGCGGGGCGAACATGGGCATCCTCAGGGTTGACCACCCGGACGTCGAGGAATTCATAGACTGCAAGCGCGAGAACGACCAGATCAACAACTTCAACATCTCCGTCGCCGTCACCGACGCCTTCATGGAGGCCGTCGAGAACGACACGGACTTCGACCTGACCAACCCGCGCAACGGCGACACGGTCAGGACCGTGAGGGCGCGTGACCTGTTCCGCAAGATCGTCGAGGGCGCGTGGCTGAACGGCGAGCCTGGTGTGGTCTTTATAGATAGGATCAACGCCGACAACCCGACGCCGCAGTTCCCGATCGAATCGACCAACCCGTGCTCCGAGGCGCACCTGCCGCCATATGACTCGTGCAACCTCGGTTCGATCAACCTGGAGAAGTTCTTCGTGGAGGGCGACCGTCCTGGCGAGGGATCGGTCGACTGGGAAGACCTGCGGGAGACGGTCCACACGGCGGTCCGGTTCCTGGACAACGTGATCGAACAGAACAACTACCCGCTGGACGAGATAGACGAGATGAGCCGGGGCAACCGGCGCATCGGGCTCGGCGTCATGGGCTTTGCCGACCTGCTGATAAAACTCGGCATCACCTACGATTCGGACGAGGGCCTCGCCTTCGCCGAGAAGGTGATGAAGTTCGTGGACGACGAGGCGTGGGAAGAGAGCCGCAACCTCGCCGAGGAGCGCGGCGTGATGCCCCACTTCGAGGGATCTCGCCACGAGCGGCGCGGCGACCGCGTCCGTAATGCCACTGTCACGACCATCGCCCCGACGGGGACGATATCCATGATCGCCGGTTGTTCCGGCGGCATCGAGCCGCTCTTCGCCGTGGCGTTCATGCGCCGGCAGGCTGACATGGAGATGCCTGACGTGAACCCCGAGTTCGTGCGGCTGGCGAAGGAGCGCGGCTTCCACTCAGACGAGTTGATGAAGAAGGTCGCCGAGCACGGCTCCGTGCGCGACATCCCCGAGGTGCCCGAGGACGTTCGGAGCGTGTGGGTCACCTCGCACGACATCACGAGCGAGTGGCACGTCAAGATGCAGGCGGCGTTCCAGAAGTACACCTCGATGGGGATCTCCAAGACCATCAACCTCCCCAACGAGGCGACCCCGAAGGACGTGGAGGATGCCTACCGTTTCGCCTACAGCCTGAACTGCAAGGCCATGGCCGTCTACCGCGACGGCTCGCGCGACGCCCAGGTCCTCTCCACCGGCAAGACGAGCAAGCAGTCGCTCGGCGAGAAGCCGACCATGACGGCCAGCTCTCCCGAGGCCCCGACGGCCCCGCCGGTCACCCCTCCCAAGGGACAGTCCGAGACGCGGCACGTCTCGCTCGCTGAGGCCCGCAACGGCAGGCCGCGCACCCTCACCGGGGTTACCAAGAAGCTCCAGACGGGGCACGGCCCACTCTACGTCACCATGAACGACGACGAGTTCGGCCCGCGCGAGTGCTTCATCGTGCTCGGCAAGCCAGGCGGCACGGCGGCGGCCTTCACCGACGCCCTGGGGCGTATGATCTCGCTGGCCGAGACCCACGGCGCCTCCCCAGAGGAGATCGTCAAGCAGCTCCGTGGCATCCAGGACGGACACCCGGCGGGCTTCGGCCCGAACGCCGTCCTCTCCGCCCCCGACGGCGTGGCCAAGGCGATGGCCGAACACTACCTCGTCGAGAACAGCGTGGACGAGAGCCGTCAACTGCCCGTGATCGGGGCTTGCCCCGACTGCGGCAGCGGCCTCACCCGCCAGGAAGGCTGCGTCACCTGCCACTCCTGCGGCTACTCGAAGTGTAGTTAGAAACGTCTGAATAAGGAGCCCTATTAAGCAACCTTGATCCGAGAGAGCAGTGTGAATACGAACTCAGGACAAGGCAATGAAGTAGAAGTAATAGCTCCAACAATTAGTAGTCTTGCGCTGCTCAAAGTCAATTATGACCAGCAGCGCAAGGACTATTTCGATAATTTTGTTCCTATGGTAGCAGAATGTTTGAGATGCTCTAGTGAGGACATAATCTCTGTACCGGAACTGAAATCTGAGCTACGAAG
>JACCTS010000046.1 GCA_013812245.1 Rubrobacter sp. | reverse complement strand
GAGGATGTCTGTCTTGATGATCGGGGTGAGTATGAAAGCCACGGGCGGTATGGTGAGTATAGCCCCGGTAACGGCCCCCAACAGGCCGAAACCGAGGAAGTCGCCGCGGGTTATGGGGTCTTTCTGTAGCTCTGCCAACCTCTTCGCCCCTTCTAGACAGCCCTTGAGGTCATTGTCCGAACCCATCCGGCGGAGGGCCTGGCTCCACCGTGTAATCGGGCTGATTATATACCGTATAAGGCACCCTTGAGTTGGACTTCATGAAGCCCATGCTGAGCGCTACCACAGCCGCCACGGTGCCAAGGGTGAGCAGTGTGATCCGGTAAGCTCTACCCGGACTGCCGTAGCGGAACCTGAGCCGACCCCGCATGTACGTGATGAAAGCCCCGAACGTGGCGAGCACCATGACCAGCATCATGATGTAGCGCATGTACAGGAAAGGGAATTCGGCCAGCGGGGAGATCGCATACAAACCCGCGACCGCGGCCACGAGCCCGAAGAAGCGTATGGGAACCCTGCTTCCCCGATCCGGATGCCGCCCCGCCCCCATGAACATGGCGATGTTCGAGAGGACGAACAGCACGATTACCAGGACCAGGTTGATCAGGAAAAGGTTTGCCGAGTCTCCTTCCGTCAGCCTCTGGAAGGAGCCGCCGGGGTCAGCTCCAGGCGCCGGGTTCTCCGGCGCCGCAGACTTCATGGCATAGGCCATCGCGAACCCGATGATTGGCTGGAGCATAAGAAAGCCAACGCCCCAAGTAAGCCCGACCGAAGTGGCCCAGTCGTAGAAAGCCTTGTCGGCCTGCGTCTTGGACCGGATGTACATGAAGGCGGCCCACGCCGACAGCGCGAACGCCGGCCACGAGAGGTTGGCGAAGGTGCGGTGCAACACCATCTCCACGAACATCGGGTTGAAGAGTCCCTGGAGCGCCGCACCGAAGTTGGTTATGTTGGTGCCGGTGATCTCGGGCCGCCCGGGACCGCCGCCGGTGGTCATGTAGGTGTCTATGCCGCTCATGATGACCATCCAGATCCAGATGAAAAAGCCCATCGTGAACCCGAGGGTGATGTGCCGCTTCTTGTTTAGCACGGCGTAGCGGTCCCACTTGTAGTAGTAGGTGTACATACCCCAGAGCGCGAGGACCATGGAGAGCATGGCTATCGCCGTGAGGTAGAAGAAGTGGGTGAAGATCGAGGCTGTCACCCGCGGGTAGAGGCCCACGAGCAACACCACGAAGAGCACGGCGAAGGTGGCGCCCGTAGAGAAGGTGAGCACGTTGAAGCGTGTCATGGAGTGCGCCAGCCGGTCCATCCGGGGACTCCCGGTGCGTGCCCCCCACGCCTGCAACACCGGCGAAGCTATGGCGAAGCCCACGAACAACTGGGCGAAGAACATGTGTATGAGCATGGCGGTGCCCGTCACGAACCGCGCGCCGCCCAGCTGCGAAAAGGCGCCCGAAAGATCTACCTGGGCCAGCAAGTTTAGTCCCAGAGAGCTCATCGTACCCAATTCCAAACTCCTTCTAGGTCTCCCTGGCGCCCGTGACGGACTCCCCGAGGCCGCCGGAACCGCGCTGCCCCGTGCGATGGAGGGTGGCCTGGTAGACGGCCCGGGGCTCCAGCCGCCGGTCAACTATGTAGTACCTGGCGCCACCGCGCTGCATCGCCTCCCGCACGGGGCGTATCAGCCGCCGCTCTCGGGTGGAGGCGAAGACCAGCACCTTGCCCATCTCGAACTGCTCGTTCCACGAGCCGGACTCCTCGGAAGGGGCCGCCATCTCCGTGAGGATCGGGTACACCCCGACCCGCGTGAAAGAGCCGGCGATCAGGATCGCCGCCAGCGAGACGAAGACCATGAAGGTGGGAACACCGATAGCGGGCGTGGTGATGGCGATCAGGATGCCGAAGACGACGAAGGCTATGGCGAACCCTATGGGCACCTCGAGGCCGCGAGAGTCGTCCGGTATCACGATGTAGCGCGTCCCATCGGGGAACGGCTCCGGCGCTTCGGGATCCTTGCGCTTGAGGACCACCGTCAGATCGTCCCGGCCCACGCCGAGATCCCGGATCTCCGTGA
>JACCTS010000037.1 GCA_013812245.1 Rubrobacter sp. | reverse complement strand
GATCGCCGGGGGTGAGGATCTGGCGAAGGCGCTGGCTTGCAAGGGCTCCACCCGGTTCGGGGAGACCCTATCTCGTGAAGAGATGAACGCCTTGCTGAAAGAGTGGGCCGCCTGCGAGTTCAGAGAGATCTGTCCTCACGGGAGGCCCATCGTGAAGCGGGTTGCGCTCGCGGATCTGCTCCGCGAGTTCGGGAGAATCTAGTCGAGCGCAGCCTGGCTACGCCAGAGGTCTAGTCGTCTTCGAGTAGAGTCTGTCCCAGGTTCAGGATAGTCGGGGCCCAGAGGCCGACGAAGATCGCCGTCTCGCGCCGGCCTGAGAAATACAGGGCCAGGGAGAGAACTATCGAGAGTAGCGTTCCCCCTACGTAGATTCCTTTACCGCCGTTCATCGTCTGCCTCCTGTTTTAGCTCTCTATTGCTTACCGCACTATACCCGCCGGTCTGTTCTGTAAACTGTGTTAGAGATCATAAGCAAGGTCCGACGAGGGAGGGGTAGCATGTTCCGCAGCGAGGGAGATGTCATGGGGCAAGCCAGGCCGCGCCGCCCAGACCTCGGGGGACGCTCGACGGTCTACGGGACGCGGGGCGCGGTCGCCTGCGAGCATCCACAGGCGGCTCTTGCGGGCATACGTGCGCTAGACGCCGGGGGAACCGCCGCTGATGCCTGTGTTGCGATGGCCGCTTGCATGACCGTGCTCGCCCCGATGACGACCGGTATGGGAGGTGACGCCTTCCTATTGTTCTACGAGGCCGGAACCGGACGGGTGCTTGGCGCGAACGGATCGGGAGGCGCTCCACGCTCCGCCACCATCGAGAAGCTAATTAGCAGAGGCATAAAGGAGATCCCCGAGCGCGGCGGTCTCGCGGTCACGGTCCCCGGCGCCGTAAGGCTCTGGGAGGAGGCTGCGGAGCGCCTGGGGCGGCTGCCGCTTGCGGAGTTGCTCGAGCCCGCCCGGACCATGGCCGATGACGGGTTCCCCGTCTCCGAAGTCGTCGCCCGCTATTGGGAGGCTGGGAAGGATCTGCTCCGCAAGAACGAGGCCGCCGCCCGGGCGCTTCTACCCAAGGATAGGGCGCCCGTCGCTGGGGAGATCTTCCATATGAGAGATTTCGCCAACACCCTGGGCGCCGTAGCCACGGATGGGGCCGATGCCTTCTACAAAGGCGAGATAGCCCGGAGTATCGCGCGTGCCGCGCAGGACGGCGGCGGCTACCTGAGCGAAGAAGACCTTGCGGCGCACGAGACCACCTGGGTCGAGCCTATCTTCACCGACTACAGAGGCATCCGCGTATACGAGATCCCACCACCGGGGCAGGGCATCGCAGCGCTGGAGATGCTCAACATACTCGAAGGCTTCGACATGGCCGGGCTCGGTGCGACGAGCGCGGAGCGCATCCACCATGAAGCCGAGGCCAAGAAGCTGGCGTTCCAGGATCTGTACGATGAGATCGGAGATCCTGAGTTCTGGCGGCACACGGAGATCCCGACGGAGCGCCTGCTCTCCAAGGAGTACGCGCAGGATCTGCGGGCCAGGATCTCACCTGACAGGGCTTCCGGGCGGGTCGCCGAGCCCGCGCTGGGGGAGGACACGACCTACCTTTGTGCCGTGGACGCCGAGGGTAACGGCTGTTCGTTCATAAACAGCCTGTACATGGGCTTCGGCAGCGGTATCGTCGCGCCCGGAACCGGCGTCCGTCTTCAGAACCGAGGCCACTCGTTCAGCCTCGATCCTGACCACCCGAACTCCCTCGTTCCTGAAAAGCGACCGATGCACACCATAATCCCCGGCCTCGTCACGCAGGACGGCGCCCTGTGGGCCGTCTTCGGGAACATGGGAGGTCCGATGCAGCCCCAGGGCCACGCCCAGGTCATCAGCAACCTCGTGGACCACGACATGACCCCGCAGGAGGCCGTGGATCATCCCCGCCACTTCCATAGTGGCGGCACCCTCCTCATCGAAGGCCGTGTCCCCGAGGAAGAGATCCAGAAGCTCAGGGACATGGGCCACGAGGTCGAGGTCGGCACAGACTACGTCGTTCCGGTCGGCGGCGCCCAGCTCATCCGCATGCAGGAAAATGGCGTACGGGCAGCGGGTAGCGACCCCCGCAAGGATGGCTGCGCGCTGGCGCAATAGAGCTTGCAGCCGTCGGCGATCAGCCGTCAGCTTCGGTCTGCCTCAATCTCTAAGAGTAGTGGTCGCGGAGGGAGCCGTCGTGGGCTCCGGTCCTCATGCAGCACTTCTTGAAAGCGCCGCCCGGAACCACAGGGGCACGGGTCGTTGCGGCCGAGCTTCTCCAGAAGCTCCTTGTCGCCGTGGACTGTCCGCTCGCCGCGCTTGACGCGCGTTTCGGAAGGGAACCCGCGCCGGCGCTTAGAGGTGCGCTCGAAAGGAGGGCGAATCGTCCGGTGTGTTCTTCGGCATGGCCGCTCCTCCTCTCTCGATCGCTGGAACGAAGGCCAAGATACCATGCCAGCTAGTGCTGCGGAAGACCTTTCCATAGGTGGTCTGGTTTCGTCAGCGGGCATCGGGTTCGAGAACGTTCTAAGCTATCGGGGTGCAAAGCTGACCGGCTTGGGGGCTAGATAAAGGAGATAGCGTGTCGGTAAAGTTCGGGGTGTTCGTGCCGCAGGGGTGGAGGATGGATCTGGTCGAGATCGAAGACCCGGTCGAGCAATACGAGACGATGACGAGCGTGGCGAAGCTGGCCGAGGCGACGGGGGCGTACGACTCCATCTGGGTGTACGATCACTTCCACACCGTGCCGGAGCCAACGATGAACACGGTCTTCGAGTGCTGGACGGCGACGGCGGGGTTGAGCCGCGACACCTCGCGCATCAACATCGGGCAGATGGTCACCTGCAACGGCTACCGCAACCCGGCGCTGCTCGCCAAGATCGCCTCGACCACCGACGTGATGAGCAACGGACGGCTCCTCTTCGGGTTCGGGGGCGGCTGGTACGAGCAAGAGTGGCGGGCCTACGGCTACGGTTTCCCCGAGACGCCCGAGCGGATGAGGATGTTCAAAGAGGGAACCGAGATCATCCACCGCATGTTCACCGAGGACGGCGTGACCTTCGACGGCGAGTTCTACAAGTTGGACAGGCCCATCAACGAGCCGAAGGGCGCGCGCAAGCCGCATCCTCCGTTCTGGATCGGGGGCGGTGGCGAGAAGGTGACGCTGCGGCTCGTGGCGAAGTGGGGCGACGCCTGTAACGTCGGGGGAGGGAACCCGGAGGCGATCCGGCGCAAGCTCGGCATTCTGAAGGAGCACTGCGAGCGCGAGGGCCGGGACTACGAGGAGATCACACGCTCCACCTCCATCAACGTCCACCTCCTCGAAGACGGCGACGACGCGGAGAGGGCGACCGAGAAGGCGCGCATGGGCCGCGACTACGACGAGTACTCCAGGCAGTTCATGGTCGGGACGGCTGAGGAGATAAAGGAGCGCATCCGCCCGATAGTCGAGGCCGGGGCCGACTACATCATCACGTACCTGCCCCGCGCTGCCTACGAGCCAGAGAGGGTCGAGCGGTTCGCCCAGGAGATAGTTCCCGAGTTCGCCTGAGTTTGCCC
>JACCTS010000615.1 GCA_013812245.1 Rubrobacter sp. | reverse complement strand
GTGCTCGACCGCCCGGCATCGCGCCCCCGGCAGCCGGGCCCACGACGGCGGCGCGTTCTCACCGTACATCGGTCACGTTCCATTCTGAACTTCGTATCTCCACGGAACCTTTATACGCCAAGCGGCGGAAGTTTGCAGCACTAGCGGATACCATTCGAGGCTTTATCGCGGGCGAGCTGTAGGGGTCGCGTTATCGTTTACTTGCCGCGCCATTAGTTCACAAGGCTCCGCCGACGAAGGTAGATTTCAAGGTCGTTGCCAGTGCGGGAGACGTGTAGTCTCTTGGGGTAGACAGGCAGAGCGCAATAGCCGGGGGCGAACCTGGGTTCATGCGAAGATGGCTATCGGGACGACTTGGAGGGCGGGGCCTTCGATCGCGGTGACAAACTCCGGAAACCGCAATCCGAAGTCTTCCTGATCCTCGAACCCATCGCTAAATCCCTCGAAGATTCTCTCGTCGAAAAGTCCGAAACTGGTCTTGCGGAGGAGGTTTATGCTCTCTTCAGAGTCGGTCGGTACGGCGCGTATCACCTTGCCGAGTACGCGAAACTCGCCGTCAATGATCTCCGACGCGTTCCGGTCGCTGAAAAACTCCGGTTTGGTGGACAAAACCGCCGTAGCCCCGGGAACATCCAACATTTCTCCAACGATTTCCAGCGAGCCTGCTTGCTTGACCTCATCCAGAATGCCTTGCATCAGTTGGGCGATCTGCTCTTCTTCGCTCTGAGGCCGAGCGCCCTGTACACCCCCCTTACCTCTTCGCCCCTTCTTCCCACCGTCCTGGGCAGCGCGACTAGGTTCGTCGGAGAACAAGTCCGCGAGCCTTAGCAGTTTCAGGAAACCCTCGAGGGTTTCCTCTAGCGGGTTCTTCCTCAACAAAGCTCTAAACTCGACGAACCGACCGCTGGTCGCACCTTCGACCTCTTCCAATGTCTGCGCCTTCGTCAGCAGCGACTTCTCATCGAGCGTCATCCTCAACTTCGAGAACAGAGAGGGGGGCGTATGCACCCGCTCCCTCGCCACCTCGGTTTGTTCCTGCGATCCCTTCTCCCGGCTATGCTCCCCCTTGAGCGTTATCCCCAGAAGGGCGAACACGTTGCTCGCACCCACCGACCCACCGACGCCCGTCTTCCGGTTTTCGGTTTCCCCACCTGCGGTCGTGATGCTACTGATCTGGTAGAACCCGTCCTCTAACATGGCGAGCAGATCGAACACCATCTGCTGGTTAAGGTAGATGGGTACGCAAAGGTCGGTTGCCCTTAGATTCTCGGTTTCCATTCTTTCCCCTAACTTTCTTATGTGTTCCTCAGATCAGAGGATACTCGGGCGGCAAAGAAAGCCAAGACGCAGTTGAGCAGGTTCCGACGCATCCCGGCTGAGGATCGGTATGAGAACGGAACTTTCGCCGTGACCGTCCACCACAATCGGCTTAAATCCGTTGCCCGAGTGGAACTTAATGGGGCGATCCCTACACGAGCCGCTGGCTCCAACGCTCACCGCCACATGCAACGACGCCGATAAAAACGTTAAGCTAGGTCTAGAGTGGAGGCGATCCGGAGGTAATAAAGAGATGCTCAAAGACAAAGTCGTTCTCATCACCGGCGCCAGCCAGGGTCTCGGGAGGGCGCTCGCGCTCGCTTATGCAAAAGAAGGCGCATCCATAGTGGTGAATGCCCGGAGGGAGGAAGCGCTCCGGCCGGTCGTCGAAGAAATCGAAGGTTCCGGCGCTGAAGTCCTCGCGGTTGCGGCGGACGTATCGGAGAGCGTGGACGTGGAACGGCTCGTGGACGCGGCGGTGGAGCAGTTCGGCCGCGTGGACGTGCTGGTCAACAACGCCGGGCTCCTCGGTCCCCGCGTCGCCATCGAGGAGTATCCCGAGGGCGAATGGCGCAGGGTTATCGACGCGAACCTCACGGGAATTTTCCTGGTGTCGAAGGCCGCAATCCCTCACATCCCGCAGGGCGGTTCCATCATCAACGTCGTGAGCGGGGTGAGCGTCGAGGGCCGGGCTGAATGGGGCGCGTACTCCGTCAGCAAGTTCGGCGTCGAGGGGCTGAACCAGATCCTGGCCGCCGAGTTGGAAGAACGCGGCGTCCGTGTCAACGCCGTTGACCCCGGCGGAATGCGCACCGACATGCGTGCCTCCGCTTATCCCGAGGAAGACCCGATGACCAAGATCACCCCGGAAGAGAACACAGAAGTGTTTCTCTACCTGGCTTCCGATGACTCCAGAGACGTGACCGGAGAAAGGTTCAAGGCACAGGATTTCAGGAAAGCATAAGAGCGAACATTGTAGCTACCCGGTCAGGGCACCGAAGCCATAGAGGATGTGCTCCGTCGTCCGTACCCGGACGTTCCAGCCAAAGACACGCAGGCGAGAGGATAGTTCGTCCGGCTCGTAGAAGACCTTGTAGATCCGGAACTCCCGTCCGTCGTTGAGTTGCCGGAGAGACGTCTGATCTTCGGAGTGGTGGTTCTTCGACGACACGGATTCGAGGCTCAGAGAGTCCACGAAGAACACGCGTCCGCCGGGTTTGAGCGCGCTCCGCACGAGATCCCAGAACGCCGTGAAGCGGTCCGGCGGGACGTGCGAGAGCCAGAATCCGAAGAACGCCACATCGTAGAGCGCGTCGGGCTTCCACTCGAACAGGTCCGCCTGAACATAACGGATCTGGTCGTCCCCGAGTCTTTCCTGATTGAGTTTCAGGACTTCCGGTGAAGCGTCCACGGCTGTGATGTGATCCGCGTACCGGGCCAATTGCTCCGTCCACAGGCCCGTGCCGCACGCGAGTTCGCGGATTTTCCCGACGGGCCGGAAACGAGAGAGTTCCTCGCAGACTTCTTCCACTTCGGAGAACCAGGCGCGGTTCCACTCTTCGCCGCGGTCGTGGCGGCCCTGGCGCAAGAACCACTCGTCGTACTCGGGAGCACGGGCGCGGTAGTAGGAGATCTGCTGTTCAACGAGCCCGGCGTCAGCGGTTTCGTCCGGGGGTTCGCTCACGCCGCTTTCGGCTCGGTGTCGATGAGCTCGGCCTGTACGATCAGACGCTCCTTGTAGTCTGGAAGGGTACAGGTCTGGAGCGTGAGGACGTTCTTGCCCGGCTCAGGCTTCGTGACCGAGAGATCCGAGGGGCCGACGACGGTTTCCTTGAAGACCTTGTAGGTGTAGCGAGTGCCGTCCGCGTCCTCGACGAAGACCTCGTCGCCGTCTTTTAGTTTGTTGAGATCCCAGAAGGCCAGCCAGCTATCGGTGTTGGCGTAGCCGAGGCGGTGGC
>JACCTS010000497.1 GCA_013812245.1 Rubrobacter sp. | reverse complement strand
GTCGAGTTGGCCGACTTGAGAACGGTAGATCTCCTGCCAGGGCGTGCGGCTCTCGGGAACGGGAGGAACACCATCCTCCCGCCTGCGGCGTGAGATCTCCTCCTCCGATAAGAGCGCGTCACAGCGTCCGGCCTTCAGGTCTATGCGGATGGTGTCGCCTGTCCTGAGCCAGGAAAGACCTCCCCCGGCGGCGCTCTCGGGGGCCGCGTTCAGGATAGAGGGGCTGTCTGAAGTCCCTGACTGCCGCCCGTCCCCGATGGTCGGCAGGGTAGTTATGCCGCGCCTGATGAGCCTGTCCGGCGGCTGCATGTTCACGACCTCCGCAGAGCCCGGCCAGCCCAGCGGTCCGGCGCCCCGGATCACCAGTATCGAGGTCTCGTCTATGTCGAGGTCCGGGTCGTTGATGCGCTCGTGGTAGTCGTCGGAGCCGTCGAAGACCATGGCCTTTCCCTCGAAGACGCCGTCGCCGCTCAGGTAACGGTCCCGGAACTCGTCAGAGATTACGCTCGTCTTGATGATCGCGAAGTCGAACAGGTTGCCCGTAAACACCCTGAACCCGGCGCGCTCCATGAGCGGGTCGTCGTAAGCCGCGATCATCTCGCGGTCCAGGCTCTTGCGCCCCGCGGTGTTCTCGGCAAGCGTCCGGCCGGTCACGGTGGGGACATCGCCGTCTATCCTGCCGGCTTCTATCAGCTCGTGCAGCACGGCTGGCACGCCGCCCGCCCGATGGAATCGCTCCCCGAGGTACTTTCCTGCGGGCTGCATGTTGACGAGCAGCGGCACGTCGTAACCTCGCTCCCAGTCCGAGGGCGCAAGCTCGGCCCCGGCGTGGCGGGCGATGGCCATGATGTGCGGCTGGGCGTTGGTCGAGCCGCCGATGGCGGTGGTCGCGACTATGGCGTTCAGGAGGGTCTGGCGCGTCAGGATGCTCGATGGCCGGATGTCCTCGTGTGCCATCTCGACGATACGCCTGCCCGTCTCGTAGGCCATCTGCCCACGTTCGCGGTACGGAGCCGGTATGGCTGCGCACCCCGGCAGCGACATGCCGAGCACCTCGGCCAGGGCGTTCATGGTCGAGGCCGTCCCCATCGTGTTGCAGTGGCCGGCCGAGGGGGCCGAAGCGAGGGCCGTCTCGTAGAACTCTTCTTCGTCAATCTCACCGGCGGCCAGCCGGCGCCGGCTCTTCCAGATCGCCATCCCAGACCCGACGATTTCGCCCTCGAAGTAGCCGTCGAGCATCGGGCCACCGGAGAGCACGATGGCCGGGATGTCAACGGTCGCGGCGGCCATGATCGCCGCCGGCGTCGTCTTGTCGCAGCCTGTGGTGAGAACGACGGCGTCTATGGGGTAACCATAGAGGACCTCGACCAGCCCGAGATAGGAGAGGTTGCGGTCGAGCGCGGCGGTCGGGCGGCGGCAGTTCTCGAAGACCGGATGCACGGGGAACTCCATCGGGATGCCGCCTGCGTCCCTGATGCCATCGCGCACCCGCTTCGCCAGCTCGATGTGATGGCGGTTGCAGGGAACTAGATCACTGCCGGTCTGCGAAATGCCGACGATAGGTTTCCCCGAACGAAGCTCGTCCGGCGTGATCCCGTAGTTCATGAACCGCTCCAGGTACAGCGCGGTCTGGTCCATACGCCTCGTATCGTCGAACCAGTCGCGCGAACGGAACCGACGCACAGGCCGTCCGTTATCCGGGATCATCCATCCACCTCCAGACCGCGCTTTCCACCGGCCCTGGATTCTATCTCGCGCCGGCTACACAGGCGGCGTCGCCACCGACGTCTTTCCGAGCGCCTGGAGCTGCGTCGGGATCATGGTCAGCTCGGGGACGTAGGCGTGCGGGGGAAGCGTAGCGAGGAAGAGGCACGCCTGGGCCACGTCCTCTGGCTTGAGGCTGGCGTCCCTGACCTCCTTCGGCGGCGGATCGGGGCGGTGGTCCAGGATCGGGGTGTCCACGATGCCGGGCAGGACAGCGGAGCAGCGCACGCCGTTTGTGTGCTCCTCGAAACCGACGGCGTGGGCCAGTTCGATCATGCCGGCCTTCGACGCCTGGTACGCGGGGCCGGAAGCGTCAGGCCACTTTCCAGAGACGCTGGCGATGAGGATCACGAGCCCTTGTGAAGATCGTAGATAAGGCAGCGCGGCCCGCACGGCGTAGAAAGCGCCGGAGAGGTTGACCGAGATCATCTGGTCCCACTTCTCGGCCGTCAGTTGCTCGAAGCGCCGCTCCGGAAAGTTCATCCCAGCAGGGATGGCAAGTATATCTATCCCGCCCGACTCCCCGATCTCCTCCACTACCTGCCAGACGGCCTCCGAGTCGGAGATGTCGAGCGCGTGGGCGGAGATCTCCCGCCCCCCGGCGCCTTCCTCGACGGCCTCGCGGCGGCGGGCGGCGGCGTGGACCTTCGCCCCGGCGTCGGCGAAGAGGGTGGCGGTGGAGAGACCGATGCCACTCGAAGCCCCGATCACGACGGCCGTCTTCCCAGAGAGCGAACCGTTCTCCATCATGCCCCCGTCTCCGCTAGGAACACCTTTATCCGCGCCGACGGTCCCTGCACCAGCTCCGCGAATGCCCCCGGCCCCTCTTCCAGCGGTAGCACCGGCGGTAGCTCCCCGATACCGGCCTTGCCCGCGACGAGCCACTCCAGCGCCCGCTCGTAGTCGCTGGCCGTGAAGGCGTACGAGCCCTGGAGGTCGAGCTGCCCCCGCACGACGCCGTGGAAACCGAGCGTCGTATCGTCGTCGTGCAGCCCCACGAAGACAGTCCGGCCGCCCGGCCGCATCAGGTCCAGGGCCATCCGGCGCGTGATCTCCGCGCCTACGGCGTCGAGGACGAGGTCAGCCCCGAGCCCTTCGGTCAGTTCCTCCAGCGCTGCTCGGGCCTCCTCGCCCGAGGCGTATGCCGCGTGCGCGCCGAGGTTCATGGCCTGCTCCCGCCTGGCGTCGTGCGGCTCGACGACGGAGACGTTCGAGACGCCTTCTAGTACCGCGGCCTGCAGGCACATCAGGCCGATAGTGCCGGCCCCGACTATAACGGCGTGCTCGACGGTGTGGCCTCCTGCCAGCCCCAGCCGCGCGGCGTGGACCCCGTTCGCCAGCGGTTCAGCCAGGGCGCCTGTTCGCGCCTCGATGCCCTCGGGGAGCGGGTACACGTTCTCCGCAGGGGCGCGCGTGTACTCGGCGAAGCCACCGGGGGAGTGGATGCCGACGAGTTGCCTGCTCGGGCAGAGGTTGGCCTGGCCGGCGCGGCACAGCGGGCACGTCCCGTCCGAGGAGAGCGGGTTCACCGCTACCACGCGGCCCACGAGGCCCTCATCCACGCCCTCCCCCACCTCCATCACCATACCAGCGAACTCGTGGCCCATCACCAGCGGCGGGGTGCGGTTGCCCATCCGGCCGAGGTAACCTTCGATCTCGGATCCGCAGATGCCGGCCGCCCCGGGGCGCACGATCACGGTCCCAGGCGCGATCTCCGGTTCCGGAACCTCCTCTATTGCCATTTCCTCTGGCCCGTTCCACACGACGGCTTTCAACTAATGTCCTCCCTCACGAGTCTTTATCCAATGTCCTACGAATCACGCATCAGGATAGCGCGGGCCGGGGCGCCGTCCGAGCCAGACAGTTTGATCGGCAAACACGCCAGCACGTACTCTCCCGGCTCCACGCCCGCGAGCGCCAGCCCCTCCAGAATTACCAGGTCAGCCCCGAGCAGGGTGTGGTGCGTATGGAACTCACCGTCCTCAAACGGCTCGACGGAGAGGAAGTCCACGCCGACGGTCTCTACCCCGATCTCCACCAGATACTCGGCCGCCTCATGCGAAATCGCCGCATAGCCTTCAGTGAACCCGTCACGCTCCAGCAACCTTTGCTCCGAGTTGCGGGTCTTCAGGATCAAACGCGCCGTCCCCGCAACCCCGGCTGCTTCCAGATCCTCCCGACTGATGTGTCCTTCCACGTGCGTCGCGTCCACGACCCGGCACGGCCCGACGACGCGGGCGAGGTCGAGTGCCTCCATGCTCCACCCCTCGGGGATGAAGTGCATCCGGGCGTCCACGTGGGTGCCGGTGTGGGCGCTCAGGGACCACCGGCTGACGGTGTTCGGATCGCCGCGATCGGTGTGGCTGGTGAACTCGTGGAACGGCGGCTCGTCGCCGGGCCACATCACGGAGCGGGGACTGATGGGCGCGGTTATGTCTACTATCTCCACTACCCCTCCTCCCACGCGTGCGCTGCCCCCGCGTCCACGGTAGCAGCGCCCCCCGGCAGCGTCAACGCCGGGACGCGATGGCTCATCGTCTTACTTCGCGCTGTAGCGGTCGGGGTCCTGGAAGCAGTCTATGACGGCGCAGCCGGCCTCCAGCACGGCGGAGTGTTCGGCGTCTTCCGGGATGTCGTATGTCTCACCGGGTTCGTAGGTTCTGGCATCACCATTTATGGTGAGGTGAAGGATTCCCGACACCACCACCCCCCACTGGGCGCCGTGGGCGTGCGGCGGCACCTCGGTCCTCTCGGCCGCGTAGAAAAAGACGGCCTGGCCGTGCGGACCGGAGATCATACGTCCCTCCAGGCCCGTAAACGGCGTGTCCACCTGCGGCAACTCACCTATCCAACCGGCGAACGGTTCCACGGATGCTCCTTTCCTTCGCGTTTGCGATCCCACCTCTATGATACGCTCCCGGTTCTATTCGCACGCACCATCTCCCGGATGGCAGGATAGACGGCACGTTATGTTATGGTCTGGATTCGTGCGCCCCGATGTCCCGGGCCTCGGGGTCTCGCGCGAGCACCGACCTCCCGCCGTCTACGGGTGTGGTCGCGCCGTTGATGAAGCTGGCGTCGTCTGAGAGCAGGTATGCGACGGCGGCGGCCACCTCTTCGGGGCGTCCGATCCGGCCGACCGGGTGCAGCAGGCTCATCTCATCTTCGATCCGCGCGGCCTCCGTTGGCTTCTGCCGTTCGAGGAGCGCCTCGTAGCGCTCGGTGGTGATCGAACCGAGCGCCACGGCGTTTACCCGGATACCATGCGGCCCGTAGTCCACGGCCAGCGCGCGGGTCAGTCCCTCGGTGGCCGCCTTGGCCGTCACATAGGGTAGGGCGCCCGGAACCGCCCTCTGGGCCTGGTGCGAAGAGACGTTGACGATCGCCCCGCCGGTTCCCGCCACGAGGAAACGGCGGATCGCGGTCGCGCACCCGACCACGGCGGGATTCAGGTTCAGGGCGATGAGGTCGAGCACCTCGCGAGCCCCGGCCGAGTGGATCTGGGCGTCCCGAAATACGGCGGCGTTGTTGACCCAGCCGGCGAGCGCACCCGCAGCCTCGGCGAGGTCCGCAGCCCGCTCTGTAACGGCCTCGCCGGTGACATCGCCAACTACCGGGATCACACGGCGACCCGCGGGGTGCTCGTCCGTCCAGGCGAGCGCGGCCGGGTCGAGTTCGATGACGACCACGCTGTCAGAGTTCCCGAGCAGCAGTTCGACCATCGCACGCCCGATGCCGCGGCCCCCTCCCGTCACCACATAGGAACGGCTCATGCTCACTCCCATCGAGATACAGGCCAGCAAACCTCGCCGCGATCATACGCCTCCGCGGCCGTTTGCGCCGCCGGAAGCCCGCTATACTGGCCGGGACGGGGAAGCTAGAGATCACGGGGGTGAAGGTGATGAATCGGCTCGACGGCAAGAGGGCCATAGTGACGGGCGCCGGGAGTGGCATCGGGCGTGCCATCGCCATCCGCCTGGCCTCCGAAGGCGCCCGCGTCGCCCTCGCCGACCTGGATACGGAGGCCGCCGAAAGCGTGGCCGCCGAGATAGACGGCGAGACCCTCATCCAGCGCTCCGACGTGACGGACGCCGCCAGCGTGGAGGCGCTCATCTCCGGTGTCGTCTCCGAGTGGGGCGGCCTCGACGTTATGGTCAACAACGCGGGCGTCGGGGCCGCGGCCACGGTCGTTGACACCTCGGAGGAGGACTACGACCGGATGATGGACGTGTGCGTGAGGGGCACCTTCCTCGGCATGAAGCACGCCATCCCCGCCATCCGCGAATCCGGCGGTGGATCGGTCGTCAACATGTCCTCCGTCGCGGCACTGGTCGGTATCGCCGACCGTGCCCTGTACTGCGCGGCGAAGGGCGCCATCCTCGCCATGACGCGTGGGGCTGCCGTGGACCACGTGGGGGAAGGCGTGCGGGTGAACTGCATCGCGCCTGGGACGGTGGAGACGCCCTGGATCGACCGCATCACAAGCGGCTACGACGACCCGGAGGAAGCGAGAAAGAACATGCAGGCCCGCCAGCCGCACGGGCGCTTCGTGCAGCCCGAGGAGATCGCCGCGATGGCCGCGTATCTCGCTTCGGACGAGTCGGCGTCGGTGATCGGGGCGTGCATGATCGTGGACGGCGGCGTGACCGCCCGGTGACGGACGGAGAACATCCGGCGAACGGCCCGCACACCCGGACCGTCGAGGCCGGCTACGACCGCGTGGCCGAGGCATACCTATCGACCAAGAACCCTGAAGACCCCGTGACGCTGGCGGTTCTCGAAGACCTGGCCAGCGATCTTCCGTCCACGGCTGCCGTCCTGGACCTCGGCTGCGGAGCCGGGATACCCGTCACGCGCTGGCTGGCGCATCGCGGCTACGCCGTCACCGGCGTGGACGTTTCGGCGCGGCAACTGGAGCTGGCCCGAAAGTACGTCCCCGAAGCGACTTTCATCAAAGCAGACATGATCGACCTCGCCTTCAGGCCGGAGACCTTCGACGCGGTGGTGGCCTTCCACTCCATCATCCACGTCCCCCGCGAAGAGCATCCGGCGCTGCTCGCCACCATCCATCGCTGGCTGAAGCCGGGCGGAACATTCATGGCGACCCTCACCGTCACGGAGTTCGAGGGCGAAGACGGCGATTGGGAGGGATGGGGGGCCGCGATGCGGTGGAGCCACCACGATGCGGAGACCAACCGCGGGATGTTGCGTAACGCGGGGTTCGAGATCCGCTACGCCGAGGCCCGCACCACGAGCGGGACCGACGGCGTCGAGACCTGGCTGTGGGTCGAAGCCAGCAAACCATCGTAGAGAGGAGATCTATTGACCAGCAGAGTGGCGGCGGTGCTCGGGGTGGGACCAGGACTCGGGGCGGCGATAGCCCGGCGCTTCGCCCTGGAGGACTTCTCGGTGGTCCTCATGGCCCGCCGAGAGGAGAGCGTCGCGGATGTGAGGCGGGAGATCGAAGCCAGCGGCGGCACGGCGCTTACCATCGCCACTGACGCCACGGACCCGGCCTCGGTCGAGACTGCGTTCGGACGGGTACGGGACGAGCTCGGCGACCCGGAGGTCTTCGTCTACAACGCTGGCGCCTTCCAGATGGGCGGCATTCTGGAGATAGAGCCCGAGAAGTTCGACGAGTGTTTCCGAGCCAACTGCGCCGGGGCTTTCTACGCCGCACGGCAGGTCCTTCCGGGGATGGTCGAGGCCGGTCGCGGCACGGTGCTGCTCACGGGCGCGTCGGCGGCGCTGCGCGGCAAGGCGAGGTTCTCGGCGCTCGCGATCGGCAAGTTCGGCCTGCGGGCGCTGGCGCAGAGCATGGCGCGGGAGTTCGGGCCGCAGGGGATACACGTGACGCACGTCGTGATCGACGGCCAGATCCAAACGCCCAGGGTGCGCGAGATGTTCCCTGATCGGGAAGATCACACCATGCTCTCCCCCGACGCCATCGCAGAGACCTACTGGCAACTCCACGCCCAGGATTCCACTGCATGGACGCTGGAGTTGGACCTGCGTCCATCGGTGGAGAGCTTCTAAGCAGCCATCATCGGAGTTTGTCGGAACCGGATCCAAATATCCCACGTCTTGCCCGGGTTCTTCATCCATGGGATGCACTCGACCGCACGGGAGGAAGCCTACTGGTCCGAGTGGGTATCCTCCACGCCTTGTTCTGGCGGGCCGGAAGGACCGACGACCTCGGTACCGTAACTAGCCAGATCCTCCGCCATGTCCTCCAGGATGGCCCCGGCAGGCGGGCCGGTGGACGGAGGTGGCAACGTCAGCGCTTGGGCTGGCTCGCTAAACCTGGGGTCTCGGAAGTGTTCCTCGATCCCACCAGGCGCGACGATGGCGAGCGCACGGATTACGTCGGTCTCGAAGGTGTACGAATGAGGTACGCCGTGTGGCAGAAAAACGAACGTCCCTGGACCGGCCTCGTAAGTCTCCTCGCCGACGTAGAAGGTGATGTTGCCTTCGAGCACGTAGAAACCTTCGTCGTCCCGGTGGTGGACGTGGCGAGATGGTTCGAGACCTTTAGGCGCCACCATCTCCATCACGCCGAAGCGTCCGCCGGTGTCTTCGGAACCTGCCAGAATGCTAAAGAGGCAATCCATGTATCGGACAGAAGTCTCCGGGCTCATACGACGCGCGTACTGTGCGACTCCTTCCGGTGCGCCCCTTTCTGGTTCGGTCGTCACGCGCATACTCCTTCCCTCTGTCCGCCTGGCGGTCTACTCAGGCACACCCCTTCACTTTACCCTCATTCAACGGGTTGCCGTGAGCATCCCTTGCTGGCAACCCGGCTTCCGAGGTACGGGGCCTGGAGGCTCGGGTGAGATCGAGACTCAGGTCTCTATCCGCTCTACCAACCGCGCCCTCCACTCTGGCGCCTCGAAAGGCTCCGCGTAGTAGCGGGTGTCCCGAAACATCTTCCCATCCTTCAACTCGATGATGGGCACCACGGTGAATATTCGTCCGCCGCCGTAGTCGTTGACTCCCTCGACGACCCACAACCCGTCCCTGACCAGCACCCGGCGTATCCGGATGCTCGGCGGGTTAGAGTGGCTGGGGAAGGCTTCCTGAAACGCCCGCATGTTCTCCGGCCCCCTGATACTCTCACCCGATTGGGGCATCTCCATGACGTATTCCTCGTGGCGTATCTCGTATTCCTCTTCGGCGCTAAGTTTGGAAAACAGCTCGGTGAGGAAGTTCCGCGCCTGTTGCTCGTTCATCTCCTCGAGGTTGGGCACCCGTCGCTTGTCCATCTCTGCCTCCCATTCCGCAGTCGTGGAGCCTGTTCTTACTCCTACCGTTACCCCTGACATCATGTTACGGTCCAGCCAAGCACGGCACATCCGAAGGTCTGTTCACCGAAGCTCGTGGAAGGGCGTTCTCCGAAGTTCGGTACAACCAGGGGATTTTATGCCCCCGGCCGGGGCGACAAGTAGCCGCTCAACCCGTGAAGGCGCGTATCTCTTCGCGGAAGTCGGGGTAGGCTGCGGCCAGTTCCTCGAGGTCCCCGTGCTCGACGTCGGGCGGCTCTACCCCGGGCCACTCCGTACTCGCCAGCAGGGCGTATCCTGCCGCTCCGGCCCTCAGGCGCGAGGTGTGGAAGGTATTCCTCGGTACAAACAGCTGCGGGCGTTCCCCCGCCGCCAGGTCGGAGCCCACCACCGCCACGGCACCGGTGCCGTCAGGGTAGAGCATCAAAACCTCCAGCGGGTCGCCCAGGTAGTGATGGTAGAACTGGTCAGAGCGTATCCGGTGCATGACTATCTGGGCGCCGGGGGCGACGAGGAAGTAGAGGGCGGAGCCGTAGGGACGGTCGCCCTCGTAGGCCCCGGGCAGCGCCCGACGGCGGGGATCTTCAAGGGGCTCCGGTAGGTCTCCGCGACGAAGCCGCAGGTGGGGTGTGGCTCGAGGCCGAGCGTCACCTTGATCTCCTCCGCCGTCGGGCGCGTCGCTTGGTTCATCATCTCCTCCTCCTGCTCGGCGATCCGTCTAGGGCGTGTCTGATGATTCATGAGGCCAACCAGATCATCAGCGAGGCGACGATCACCCCCGCCCGGTAGTTCACCGCCCGCTTATCGTAGCGTGTGGCTATCGCCCGCCACTGCTTGAGCTTGTT
>JACCTS010000604.1 GCA_013812245.1 Rubrobacter sp. | reverse complement strand
TTGACACCGCCTTCACCTGGGGCGACGACCGGCCGCCGGGGATCCCGTGGCGCGACACCATCATCTACGAGACCCACGTCAAGGGATTTACCAAACAGCACCCCAACGTGCCCGAGGACATCCGCGGCACCTACGCCGGCCTCGCCTCAGCCCCGGCCATCGAGCACCTCAAGCGCCTCGGCGTCACCGCCGTGGAACTGATGCCGGTCCACCTCTTCGTGGACGACAAGCACCTCGTTGACCGGGGCCTGAAGAACTACTGGGGCTACAACTCCATCGGCTTCCTCGCCCCGGACATGCGCTACTCGGCCACCGGCTCCATCAGCGAGTTCAAGACGATGGTCAAGCGTCTCCACTCGGCGGGGCTGGAGGTCATCCTGGACGTTGTCTACAACCATACCGCCGAGGGCAACCACCTGGGGCCGACGCTCTCGTTCCGGGGCATAGACAACGCAGCCTACTACCGCCTCATGGACGACCGGCGTTTCTATATGGATTACACAGGAACCGGCAACACCCTGAACATGATGCACCCGCGCGTACTCCAGCTCATCATGGATTCCTTGCGGTACTGGATCCTTGAGATACACGTTGACGGCTTCCGGTTCGACCTCGCCTCCGCGCTCGCCCGCGAGTTGCACGAGGTGGACCGGCTCGGGGCCTTCTTCGACATCATCCGGCAGGATCCGGTGATCTCCCAGGTCAAGCTCATAGCCGAGCCGTGGGACGTGGGCGAGGGCGGATACCAGGTCGGCAACTTCCCCGTTGGCTGGACCGAATGGAACGGCAAGTACCGCGACACCACCCGTGCCTACTGGAAGGGGGACGGCGGCCTCGTGGACGAGCTGGCCTACCGCCTCACCGGGTCATCCGATCTCTACGAGGGCGGCGGCCGGCGTCCCAACGCCTCCATCAACTTCGTCACGGCACACGACGGCTTCACTCTTCAGGACCTCGTCTCCTACAACGAGAAGCACAACGAAGCGAATGGCGAGGACAACAACGACGGCGAGAGCCACAACGATTCCTGGAATCACGGCGCAGAAGGCCCGACGAACGATAGGGAGATCCGGCGCCTCCGCGCCCGCCAGAAGCGCAACCTCCTGGCGACGCTTCTCCTCTCACAGGGCGTGCCCATGATGCTCTACGGCGACGAAATGGGCCGCACCCAGAACGGAAACAACAACGCATATTGTCAGGACAATGAGACAAGCTGGCTTTCGTGGGAGCTTTCGGCGGCCGACCGGCGCTTCTTCGAGTTCGCGCGGCGTGTAATCCGGATTCGCCGTGACCATCCCGTGTTCCGGCGTCGTCGCTTCTTCGGAGGGCGCAGCCTGGGGGACGAGGAGGTCAAGGACATCACATGGTTGGATCCAGCGGGTCACGAGATGAGCGACGAAGAGTGGAACGATTCCTTCGCCCGCTCCCTGGGCATGCAGATAGCCGGCGTCCTGGAAGGCGAGCGCGACGCCAGGGGCCGCCCCGAGGAGGACGACGACTTCCTCCTGCTCCTCAACGCCCACCACGAGGAGGTTCCGTTCACCGTCCCCGCCCATCCCGAGGACGCCCGCTGGCAGGTCATCCTGGACACGAGCTACTCCGCCGGTTTCGGAGCCGGCGGCTTCCACAAACCCGGTGACGAGTATCCGCTGGAAGCGCGCTCGATAGCCGTGCTCACCAACGCCCGCGAATGGGAGACCGTCGAGGAAGAAGACGAGTGAGACGGGAGATGTGCGATCAGCGTCCCGCCCGCCGGGAACCGGAGGCCCCGCTCCCCCGACTCCCGACCCCCGCATGAGACGCAGCCACGACATGCCCTTCGGGGCAGAGTACCTCGGCGACGACTGCGCCCGCTTCACCCTGTGGGCGACAGCAGCAGGGAGCGCGGAACTCGTGCTGGAACGCGGGACCGAACCGATGGAGCGTGGCGATGACGGCGTCTTTACCCTCACCACGGAGGCCGCGTCTGGAGCCCGCTACCGCTATCGCGTGGACGGCGGTCAGGAGTTCCCCGACCCGGCGTCCCGCCACCAGCCCGAGGACGTGCACGGCCCGAGCGCAGTAGTGGCCCCGGAAGCCTTCGACTGGCGGGACGAGGACTGGAAGGGCCGTCCCTGGCACGAGACCGTGCTGTATGAGCTTCACGTCGGGACGTTTTCGCCAGAGGGCACGTTCGCCGGAGTGGAGAGCCGGTTGGATCTCCTGTCAGACCTTGGGGTGACGGCGATAGAGCTCATGCCGCTCGCGGACTTTCCTGGCAGGCGGAACTGGGGCTACGACGGAGTTCTTCCCTTCGCGCCAGATAGCTGCTACGGGACACCAGAGGATCTTAAACGGCTGATTCAGGCGGCGCATGACAGGGACATTCAAGTGTTCTTGGACGTCGTCTACAACCACTTCGGGCCTGAGGGGAACTACCTCCCCGTGTACGCGCCGGGCTTCTTCACCGACCGCCACGAGACGCCGTGGGGAGCGGCGATCAACTACGACGGCTTAGGCAGCGAACATGTCCGGGAGTTCTTCGTCAACAACGCCCTGTACTGGCTGGAGGAATATCACGTGGACGGCCTTCGCTTCGACGCCGTTCACGCCATCGTGGATGACTCGGAGGAACATTTCCTCTCGGAGCTGGCCCGGCGCATACGGAACGGACCCGGCCGCGACAGGCACATCCATCTCGTGCTCGAAAACGAGGAGAATCAGTCCTCCCGGCTGCGTGGCGATCATCACTATGACGCGCAGTGGAACGACGACGTACACCACGCGCTTCACACGACGCTAACCGGTGAGGATGCCGCGTACTACGCGGACTACGCCGATGCTCCCGTGCGGCACCTCGGGCGCTGTCTGGCCGAGGGTTTCGCCTACCAGGGAGAACGGTCGGGGCATCGCGGCAACCGGCGTGGGGAGCCGAGCGCTGACCTGCCACCGACATCCTTCGTGGCTTTTCTGCAGAACCACGACCAGATCGGCAACCGCGCTTTCGGGGAAAGGATCTCTGCCCTCGCCCCGCCAGAAGCGGTTCGCGCTGCTACCGCGATCTACCTCCTCTCACCGCAGATCCCCATGCTGTTCATGGGCGAGGAGTGGGCCGCCTCCACTCCTTTCCTCTTCTTCTGCGACTTCGAGGAGGGACTTGCTCCACTAGTGACCGAGGGGCGTCGCGAAGAGTTCGCCAAGTTCCCCGAGTTCGCGGACCCGGCCACCCGCGAACGCATACCCGATCCTTCAGCCGGGGAGACTTTCGAGACATCGAAGCTCGACTGGGGGGAACGTGGGAAGCCGGAGCATGCAGGGTGGCTAAGTTTCTATCGCGAGATGCTGTCCATCCGGCGTGGGAAGATCATCCCCAGGCTCGCGGGAACGCCTGGCGGTGAGGCGAAGTACCGTCTCATCGGGGAACGCGGCCTGGAGACACAGTGGACGCTCGGTGACGGTTCGCGCCTCACGCTGCACGCCAACCTGGGAGACGCGCCGCTCGGCGGGTTCGAGAGGCCGGAGGGAGGCCTCCTGTACGCCACGGAACGTGCCGAAGACGCAGGCGAGATGCCGGCGTGGTCGGTGGCCTGGTATCTGCGGGAGGCTGGTTGAGGGTTCCGCGGGCGACGTACCGGCTGCAGTTCAATGCGGGCTTCACGTTCAGGGACGCAACGGATCTCGTGCCGTACTTGACGGAGTTAGGGGTGGGTGATCTGTACGCCTCGCCATACATGAAGGCCAGGCCCGGCAGCACGCACGGCTACGATATCACCGACCACAATGCCCTGAACCCGGAGATCGGGACCGAGAAAGAACATGAGGCCATGATCTCCGCGTTGCACGAGCACGGGATGGGCCACATTCTGGACGTGGTGCCCAACCACATGGGCGCGGGAAGCGACAACGCCTGGTGGCTCGACATGCTCGAGAACGGCCCGGCCTCCGCATACGCCCGGTTCTTCGACGTGGACTGGTCGCCGACCAACCGCCACGGCCTGTGGGGCAAGGTGCTGCTCCCGATCCTGGGCGATCACTACCGCGCCATCCTCGAAGGCGGCGAATTGAAGCTCTCCTTCGACGCGGAGGAAGGCTCGTTCTCCGTCTCCTACTACGAACACCGGCTGCCGCTCGATCCGCGCACCTACCCGATGGTGTTCGCGGATCTCCCGGCTCCGCCGGACGACGAGCGGATGCTTGAGCTGTGGACCCTGGCCGACGCCTTCGGCAACCTGCCGGAGCGCGGTGCGGAGCATGGAGAGGCCGCAGGGGTGCGGGAGCGGGACGCCGCCATCTACCGCCGCTGGCTCGCCCGGCTCTGCCGCGAGGTCCCGGTGGCGGCCCGTGCCATAGAGGAGCGCGTGCGGTTCCTGAATGGCGAGAAGGGAGAGGCTGATGGATACGAGAGTCTGCACGAGATCCTTGAGAAG
>JACCTS010000493.1 GCA_013812245.1 Rubrobacter sp. | reverse complement strand
TCTTTGACGGGCTCGATCTCGCGACGGGTTCCAGGGCGATGCGCAACGCCGCCGAGGCCTCGCTCGCCATCGGGGTCGCCGGTGGGATCGCGGCAGCCGCGACCGGGCTCTCGGACTGGCGGTATCTCAGCGGAAGCTCGCGCAGGATGGGCGCGGCCCACGGCCTCCTGAACGCGGCTGGCCTGCTCCTCAGCGGAACTTCGCTCGTCCTCCGGGCGGCGGGACGCCGGAGGGCCGGGCAACTGGCGTTCCTGGCAGGGTTCTCGATCAGCGGCACGGCCGCCCACCTCGGTGGCGAACTTTCCTACAACCACGGCCTGCGGGTCAACCGCAACGCCTTCGAGTCCCCCGGCCCCGACGATTTCGTATCTGTCTTGCCGGAGGACGAGCTATCGGAAGACGGGATGCGCCGCGTCGAAGTGGACGGGACGAGTGTGTTACTTAGCCGTTCGGAGAACGGGGGAGTCTGCGCCATCGCAGCCACCTGCGGCCACATGGGAGGCCCGCTCGAAGAGGGCGTGCAGGAGGGTGACGCCATCATCTGCCCCTGGCACGGCTCGCGCTTCGACCTGTGCAGCGGACAGGTTCTCGACGGCCCGGCCGTGTTTCCCCAATCCACCTACGAGACGCGGGTGCGGAGTGGCAATATCGAGGTGCGGGCCTCTGAGAAGAACATCCAAGAGAAAGTCACATAGACCCCTGCCGCTACCGGCGTTCAGGGATCACATATGTCCGCCGGAACCGCTCCACGAAACCTAGCTTACGCGCCACTTGCAGGGAAGCGTAATTATCCTCGCCGGCGCTCCAGACCGGAACCCGGCCGGATCTCTGTACCCGCCGGACCACGAGCGAGGCCGCAGCGGTGGCGAACCCTCGGCCATGCCACCCTTCGAGCGTGGCAACGGAGATGTCCGCGTATCGGTCCGTCAGCGCGGAGGTGAAGGCGATGGCCGCCAGCCCGCTGGAAAGTAACGCCCCGGCCACGATCCCTTCGTGGAGAAGGGTTCGCGGGTTCTCGAAGCCGGTACCCCGGACCACTGCTGGCGCAGCCTCCACGAGCGGCAAGTCTTCAGGCGTGAGCAGCCTGACATCAGGATTCTCGGCGGGTGGCACGGGCCTCACCTGGGTGTGATGAACGTCGCCGTAGAGTCGCGCGGAACAGCGTAGTTGTTCGCTTTCCATGATGGCGGCGAGTCCAGGCGCGAGGGAATCCGGGACGTTGACGCACCACCAGTCCGAGGTCAGATGTAGTATTTTCCACAGCGCTCGGGCATCTTCGCCGAAGGCCGTTGGCTCGCCAGGGGCTTCGATGGACTGTATCAGGGCGGCGAAATGTTCGGGTCCGCCGGAGACATAGGCCCGGCACAATCCCCGGTGCAGGAAGTGAATCGAGATCACCGTCTCCGGCGTGTCGCCCAGAGCCTCAGCGAGTCGATGCCGGCCTCGCGCATCCAACTCTTTCGGTGTGGTCCGGTTACCCACGATCATGTGACGCACTATAGGCGAGGGACGTGCAAAGAAATTCTGAAAACCTGATACCTGAAGATTGAAACCTACTTTTCCAGGCTCTCCAGGGCTTCTGCGGCGGCGCGGCGTAGGGCGCGGCCGGAGTCCACTATGAACACGTTCTGAAGGTCGGCTCGGGCGCGGCTCTTCTCTCCCAGGGCGACGAGGGCTGAGGCGCGGTTGAAGTACGCGATGCCGAGTTTGGGGTCGCCTTTGATCGCCTGTTCGGCGGCTTCCAGCGCGCCGTGGGGGTTGCCTGTGGCGTCGAGGGTGGCGGCGAGGGCCGAATAGTAGCGCGGGAGCGGGCGGCGGGTAATGAGATCTTCGTAGAGGGCCGCCGCCTTCTCGTACTCGCCTTTTCGGAAGGCCATCCCCGCCCGGCGTTCCTCCGGAGAGACGGCGCGGGCCATCACGATCGTAAGTACAGCCGCGCCACCCAGGTAGACGAACAGGACGGGACCGTAGTTGTCGAAGGTCGCCTCCTGCATGATGAAAGGCAGGCCCACGATGAAAACGGCGGTGGAGAGCGTGGGGATCAGACGCCACAGAAACTCCCTGTACTGCCTGACCCGCAGGAGATCCCGGTTCTGCCGTCCGATGATGAACCCGAAGATCGCCAGGATTACCAGGGCGCCGAGGCTGGGATAGAGAAGGTTCACTTTATCTCTTCCAGAAGCCTGCGGGCGGAGTTCTTGAAGCGGCGGGGCAGGTCGGCGTCTATGGCGCGCTGGAGATCCTTGGCCGCCCGGCTCTTGCGGTTTGCCCGGCGGTGGACCAGCGCCCGGTTGTAGTAGGCGAGGCCGTACTCGGGGTCCGCTTCCACCGCCCTCGTCGAAGCCTCTACGGACGCCTCGCTGTCCCCGTTCGCACCGAGCGCCGCCCCGAAGAAGGCCAGGTAGCGGGCCAGCGGACGCTGTTCGGAGAGCGCTCTGTACTCCGAGACGGCACTCTCGTAGTCGCCGCGCCGGAACGCCTTGTTCGCCCGCCGCTCCGCCGCCGGGGTGGAGACGAGGTTGGCGAGGAGGATGCCGGCCACGAAGACCACCACCCACGTCGTCAGCACGCCCTGCGCCTGGAAGTTGCGGATTATCAGCATGCTCAAAGCCATCAGGGTGAGCACGCCGAAGGGGAGGGCCTTGCGCACCAGCACGCCCCACGCCTTCGCGCGCACCAGATCCCCGTTCATGGAGAAAACCATCCGCCAGGCGAACACCACCAGCAGAAACGTCAGGACGATGGGTATGGCTGCGGCGCCCAAGCTAACCTCCTACGAACCCACCGGCGCGGGCTCAAGCGTCTCCAGTATCTCACGCGCGGGGGTAGTAATCTCCTTGAACGCTCCGTCCGAAAGCGCCGGCCGCGCCCCTTCGGTGGAGACGGATTCTCCGAGTTCGATCCAGGACTTGCACCCACCGTACTCCTCGCGGAACGGAAGTTCGACCGTCTCCGGTAGCAGGTACGTCCGCAGCATCAGCACCGTCAGCGGCTTCTTCGGACGCCACTTGAATCGGCTCTCCGCGTACTCGTGGGTCCACATATGGTGCGCGTCCAGCGCCGCGAGGTCCTCCGTCTCCGAGACCTCGTAAGCGCCAGCGACCTCGGCGAAGGAGGAGAAGCGCAGCGGGCCGTCGTCCGTCAGATTAGGGATCTTGTCCAGGATGCCCCTGAACTCCGGCTTCACCAGCTCTGGCCGCTGGTGTTCGTAGCCGGAGAGGAGCAGGAAGCGCATCTCGGGTACGGCGAACGCTTTCTCGCGGATGCCGCCCTTGCGGACCACGAGCGCCGTCTCGCCGCGCTCCAGTGCCCGTACCACGACCGCCCATTCTTTCAGCACGTGCTGCAACGTGTTCACGGGATCACCTCTCGTATAATGCCTCTTTGCACCACGGATTATACGACCTTGCGAGAGGGGAACCATGAGTGGCAGTGAGACCGCACACCGTACCGAACGCGACTCGATGGGGGAGGTCCAGGTCCCGCGCGACGCCCTCTTCGGAGCCCAGACCCGCCGTGCCCTGGAGAACTTCCCGATAAGCGAGCTCCGCTTTCCGAGGCGGTTCATACAGGCTATCGGAGCTATCAAGCTCGAAGCCGCGAACGTGAACCACGAGCTGGGCGGCCTCGACAAGGAGATCCGGGACGCCATCGTTCAGGTGGCGGAGGAGGTGGTGGACGGGAAGCTGGACAACCAGTTCGTCCTCGACATCTTCCAGACCGGCTCGGGGACCTCGACCAACATGAACGCGAACGAGGTGATCTCCAACCGCGCCATCCAGATCCTGGGCGGCGACCTCGGCTCCAAGGAGCCCGTTCACCCGAACGACCACGTCAACCGGAGCCAGTCGTCGAACGATGTGATCCCCACCGCCATCCACCTCGCCGCCTTGATCTCCATCGAGCGGGACCTGCTCCCCGCTCTGGAGATGATGCGAAGCGCCCTCGAAGACAAGGCCCGCGAACTTGACGACGTGGTGAAGACGGGTCGGACGCACCTCCAGGACGCCACCCCGATCCGCCTCGGGCAGGAGTTTCGGGGCCACGCCGGGCAGATAGAGCGCGGCATCCAGCGTGTCAGGGAAGCGCAGGCAGACCTCGCCGAAGTCGCCCTCGGCGGCACGGCCGTCGGCACCGGTGTCAACACCCACCCCGAGTTCGCGCAGAAGGTGTGCGAAAGATTGAGCGAGCGCTTCGGCGTCGAGGTGCGAGAGACGGAGAACCACTTCCAGGCGCAGAGCGCGATGGACGCGGCGGTGTTCGCAAGCGGTGCGCTCAAGACCGTCGCCGTGAGCATCATGAAGATCTCCAACGATATAAGGTGGCTCGGAGCCGGACCGCGCGCGAACCTCGCCGAGATAGCGTTGCCAGAGGTGCAGCCCGGCTCGTCCATCATGCCTGGCAAAGTAAACCCGGTGATCGCCGAGTCCGCCACGATGGTCGCCGCGCAGGTGATCGGCAACGACGCCACCATCGCTATCGCCGGACAGAGCGGCAACTTCGAACTGAACGTCATGCTCCCCGTGCTCGCCTACAACCTGCTCCAGTCCATCGCGCTCCTCGCCACCACCGCAGACAACCTCACAGACCAGTGCATAAGCGGCATAAAAGCCACCGAACGCGGCCCCGAACTCGTTGAACAGGGCCTCATGCTCGCCACCGCCCTCGCCCCGGGAATCGGGTACGATAAGGCCGCCGAGATCTCCAAGAAAGCTTACAAAGAAGGCAAAACCATCCGCGAAGTCGCCCGCGAGGACACCGACCTCTCCGAAGAAGAACTGGATAAATTGCTGGATGCGAGGAAGTTGACGTAAGTGCGGTACTGGGCATGAGGAATATACGCCCTGTGGTAGGGTGATGGCATGATCCCTTTGGTCCAAGATAAGAGGGCGGAGGTCGCGGAGCTTTGCGAGAGGTACGGTGTGGAGCGGTTGGATCTGTTTGGCTCGGCCAGCTCCACGGGCGACGGGTTCGATCCCGGAGTCAGCGATCTGGACTTCGTGGTTTCTTTCGAGCGGCGCGACCCGCCCGACCTCTTCCGCCGGTACTTCGGGCTTGAGGAGGATCTGGAGGCCCTCTTCGAGCGTGAGGTAGACTTGGTGATGGAAGGCGCTCTCGGCAAGAGCCGCCGGTTCGCCAGAAACATCGAGGGGAGCCGGGTGCCGCTGTATGGGCCCTGAAGAACGGGTCCTGAAAGCCCTGGAAGATGTGCAGGATTGTGCCTCCTTTATCGTCGAAGCTACCGAGGGGAAAGACCTTACGGGCTACCGGCGCGAACGGCTCTTCCGGCAGGCCATCGAACGAAACCTGGAGATCATCGGGGAGGCCATCGGGCGCGTAGCCAGGCACGATGCCGCGACTGCTGGCCGCATAAGCGAGCACCGACGCATCATCGCGTTCCGCAACCGTCTGATCCACGGCTATGACCTGCTCGACGATGAACTGGTGTGGGACACGGTCAAGAGCGAGGTGCCAGTTCTCCTCTCGGAGGTCGAAGAGTTGTTGCGGGAACGTGGAGCATAATCCCGGAACTCTAGAGGGTGACCATGTTCTTCTGCGCCACCAAGGAGACTCTAATCGCCACGATCGCCGCGAACCTCACAACGTTCAGCTGTCGTCACTTGCCCCTGCGTTTGGCAAGCAGGAGTAGGAACGTGAGCAGGGAGGCCAGACCCGAAACGCTTCTTACAGCATGCAGCTTTCCCCAACGACGTAGCAGTTCTTCCGCCAGGCCCAGATCGTTCTCCGTTTCCGGGTCGAGTAGTTTCTTGTTGATCGGCAATCAAGGATCACGCGAATCCCGAGGTCACGACACCCGATCCGGAGGCGAGACCGGAGTCCGAGGAGCGTGTAAGGGAACTCCTCTTGGCATACCAGGAGACGCTGGACACGGTCGAGGAACTTCCTGCGGTGGTCTGGGTACCGTGGGACCGGAGAGGACCGGGACGCTACTTCAAAGTTCCCTATCTGCGATGGTTTCTCACGTACTTCGTCGCACACCACATTGACAGGAGCCTGAGGACCCTTAATCGCCGGTCCACGCGATCGCCGCGCTCTCCACCGACCCCGATGCCAACAGATCGAACCGCGAGACCGTGAAGCTCTACCTTCAGTCGTTGCCTTCGCCGCCTTATCGGATCCTGATCTTCGCGGCGATCCTCGCGGCGCTGGTGGTAGCGCTTCCTCTGCAGGTCTTCGGGAATGTGTTTTACGTGCTCGACTTGGTCGGGGCGATATTGAGATTCGACGTGAGCTACGTGGGCAGAGCGTTCGCAAGGAAGGAACTCGCCCCCCACAGTGCGGTCCCTGATCGTTCTTTTGGTCGGGCTCATCGTAGTGGCCGGCCTACTGACCTCTCCGTTTGGCTTGAAGCGTATACTCTTCAACTTACATCCGTGGACCAGGGAGCGCCTCGACTCGACCGCGGCCAGGGGCCACGGTTTCAGGGTCGAAGGACTCTATGCCCTGGAAGACAGTGTTTTCGAAGAGGCCGGCATCCGGCGTCCCAATGAGAGGCGGTGGGATCTCGCGTTCCAAACCTTCTTGCTCTCGCTCCTGCTCGTTTTCGGGCTCTGCCTGGCGGGTCTGACCCTCGTATTCTTCATGTCGTGGAACGTGAACCTCAACGTGGACGCGGGAGGGTCCGCCAATGCCCACTTCACATTGCCGGAGGTTTCCTGGGTCTACTATGCTCTGTGTACCGGGCTCGTGCTCGCCGCGTTCGTTATCCTCCTCAAACGACTCGTCGCGGCCTGGAAGAAGCGAAACCGGAACGCGATCGGTTGACGCCACCAACCGTATCTATGTGGTAGTTCTCGCGTGTTACGAATAGTTCTGGGGAAACGGGTATCGTTGGCGGACGGCAGCGCCTGTGAGTCCGATGCTAGGATCACTTCCGCATTCCCGGTTCGAGGATCTTCTTGCGCAGGCGGATGGACTTCGGGGTGACCTCGACCAGCTCGTCGTCGCCGATGTATTCGAGGGCGTCTTCTAGGGTCAGCTTGCGCGGCGGGGTGAGGTTGAGGGCGTCGTCCGCCCCTGCAGAGCGCACGTTGGTCAGCTTCTTGTTCTTGCAGACGTTGATGTTCAGGTCGTTCTCGCGGCTGTACGCGCCGACGACCATGCCGACGTACACCTCGGTTGCAGGCTGGATGAAGAAGGTACCGCGCTCCTGGAGCTTCCAGATCGAATACGCGAAGGCGCTACCGGCTTCCGAAGCGACCATGCTGCCGTTCTGGCGGGCCTTGAAGTCGCCCGTCCACGGCGCGTAGCCGTCGAAGACGTGGCTCATGATGCCCTCGCCCTGCGTCATCGAGAGAAATTGCGTTCGGAAGCCGAACAGAGCGCGGCTTGGAATCCTGAACTCTATCCGGGTGCGAGAGCCCTGCGGCTCCATGTTCGCGAGCCTGCCCTTGCGGGTGGAGAGAGTCCCGATCACCGCTGACGCGAACCGCTCCGGCACGTCAACGACCAGGTGCTCGAAGGGCTCATGCTTCCTGCCATCTATCTCTCGCGTGATGACCTGCGGGGAGGCGACCTGAACCTCGTAGCCTTCGCGGCGCATGGTCTCCAGCAGGATCGAGAGGTGAAGTTCGCCCCGCCCGGAGACCTCGAACTCGTCCGGGCGCAATTCCTCGACTCGTAGCGACACGTTCGTTTGCACCTCGCGCATCAGCCTGTCCCGCAGGTGGCGCGACGTTACGTATTTCCCTTCCGTTCCCGCGAACGGGGAGGTGTTCGGCTGGAAGACCATGCTCACCGTTGGCTCATCCACCGTAATGATCGGCAGCGCCTCCGGCTCTTCGAGGTTCGCGATCGTCTCGCCGATCTGCGCTTTCTCGATGCCTGAGAACGCCACGATGTCTCCAGCACCCACCTTCTCGGCTTCGATGCGCTGGAGCCCGAGGTGCGTGAACGGCTGGACAACGCGTGACCTCGTCATCGTGCCGTCCTTGTGGATCAGGTTCACGGACTCGCCGCGACCAACCTCGCCCCGCTGCACTCGGCCCACCACGATCCGCCCCAGATACTCCGAGTAGTCGAGGTTGGTGACCAGCATCTGGAACGGCGCTTCAAGGTCCGCGTCTGGGGCCGGTATCTCCTCCAGCACGGTCTCGAACAACTCGCGCATGTCGTCCTGCGGGTCGTCCAGGTCTCTGAAAGCCCTGCCTTCCCGGGCGACGGCGTAGAGGATGGGGAAGTCGAGCTGTTCGTCAGAGGCGCCGAGGTCGGCCATCAGGTCGAATGTGAGGTTCACCACTTCTTCGGGGCGGGCGTCCATGCGGTCGATCTTGTTTACGACCACGATGGGCTTGAGGCCGAGCTCTATAGCCTTGCGCAGCACGAAGCGCGTCTGGGGCATCGGACCTTCGGCGGCGTCCACGAGGAGCAAGCAGCCGTCCACCATGCCGAGCACCCGCTCGACCTCGCCCCCGAAGTCCGTGTGGCCGGGGGTATCGACGATGTTGATCTTGACTCCCCCGTACTCCACGGCCGTGTTCTTGGCGAGGATGGTGATGCCCCGCTCCCTCTCAAGCACGTTCGAGTCCATCGCGCGTTCGGTGATCTCCTGCCCGTGCCCAAGTTCGAGCGTCTGCCTGAGCAGGGCGTCCACGAGCGTAGTCTTGCCGTGATCCACGTGCGAGATGATAGCTATGTTGCGGTAGTTCATCGTTCCTCTGGTTTCTTGTGGTGATACGGGGCGCGCACGGCGCCGGGCAACAAAAAAGGCCGCGTGTCGCGGACCTTCGTGCATACAGTCTATCGTATAAAGTCCCGATGACGAGGTAGCTAGAACGGCAACGCAGAAAGGAATCCTACGAGGGTGAACTCATCACTGTCTCGCATTTTGCTCGGCGCGACGTTCGTGGTTGCAGGATCGCTGCATTTCCGGTTCCCCGGCGTCTACGAGCGGATCATGCCCTCGTACCTGCCTTTCCACCGCGGACTCGTCTACCTGAGCGGCGCGGCCGAGGTGCTTGGCGGTCTCGGGCTACTCCCGGAACGTACCAGGCGCGTCTCCGGGTTCTTGCTTGTGCTCCTGCTCCTGGCGGTCTGTCTCGCCAATCTCCAGATGCTCCTCGATGCCCGAGCCGCCGGGAAACCGCGCTGGTGGACAGTTCTCCTCTGGCTCCGGCTTCCGCTGCAGGTTCCGCTTATGCTATGGGCCTGGCGCGCCTCCCGCCAGCGATCCTGAGCGTATCCCCGTCGACGTGTACGGCCCGGAGCTGCGGTAACGCTTGAAGGCGTTCTCGGGAGTTCGTAGGACAAGCGTAATGGCTCATTCGCCCCCGATGTGGGGCTCCGGCAGTCCGTATAGCTTCCAGAAGTAGTATGCCGTCGCGACGAAGCCGATGCCGATGACGATCCGGCGCAAAACAGTGGGGTGGACCTTGCCGGAGAGCATACCCCGAGATAGCCGCCCACAATTCCTCCTAGAACCATCGGTACACCGTACGCCCAGTTAACCGCGCCCCGATGACGAGCACAACCACGGCGACGCCCCGGAGACCTCCTGTCAGCAAGTTTTTCAGTGCCACTACGTGGCGCATGTCTTCCGGCCTCAGAAAGCCCAGGGCGCTGATCATCAAGATTCCGATGCCGGCCCCGAAGTACCCGCCGTAGAACGCCACCACGAACATGATCGCTACCGCGAAGGGCCGCAGCCACGGCGCGGGTTGGGATCGCTGACCGTTACCACGACGGACCAGAACCGGCTTCAGCACAATAAGCAAGGTGGAAGCCAGAACCAGCTACGGCATCAGGGCAATGAAGTTGCGGTCGCTGGACCAGACCAGCAGCAGTGCCCCCAGCAGGCCGCCGAGAAGGCCAGGGATGAGAAGCAGCCACAAAACCACCCGCTACGCAACGGAGGCAACTCGCTGCGGGAACGCCACACGGCGGTCGGATAGGCGACGATCAGGGCGACCGCGCTCGTTGCGTCGGCCGTTACGGGCGTCACGACCAGCGCAAGCAAGGTTAACGTTATCAGGCCCCGCCACTGGCCAGGGAGTTGATCGCTCCTCCCGCGATCGCGGCCACAAAGAACAACGCATAAATCTCCACAGCCAGCCTCTTTGGCAACCCCTGGTGACTGTATAGGAATCCGGCAACAATGGCAATCAGACCAGCACGTATGCCCGTTACGTGACGCGAGTTCGTTGGGAGGGGCAGACGCTCTCCTTCTACCCCTTCTACTATCTCAAACGCAGGACGAGCATCGTGGTCGTGCCCGTCGCGAGCGTGGACGCGGTGTCCGGGTTCAACGAGCAGACCGGAAACTACCAGGCTGTCACGATACAGGACCAGCTCACGTACCGTATCGTCGAACCGTTCGCCGGGGCGAAGGCCGTGGCGCCTGTACGCGAGGGATTCCGCTTCGCGTGGGACGTGCCGAGGCTTTGCTTCAGCGTTCGCGAGCCTTTCGTCAGCAAGGCGTCGGTGGCCGGGATAGTGTGGGGCAACGTCAGGGCTGGCGAGAGGCTGAATGTCGTCAGCCGGATGCCGCAGGACGATGTGATCTTCAGCGACGGCGTCGAGGCCGACTACCTGGCCTTCGACTCCAGCGCGGTCGCCAACATCTTCGTCGCAGAAGAGGAGGCCAGGCTCGTCGCAGCGTATTGGTGATCTCGGGTCGCGCCGCAGATCGTGTCCCTTATGTGACAGAATAATGGAGAGCTAGATGAGGAGGATGTCGTGGGGCTTCTGGACGGTTTGATGGGAAATGCTTCGGAGATCTCACCTTCGAAGATAGAAGAAGATTTCGCCAGGGTGCTGGCTCCAGGCGAGCAGATCGAGAAGGCGTATCAGTTGATACGTGACCTTTTCGTGTTCACGAACAAGCGGCTCATCCTCGTGGACCGGCAGGGTCTTACGGGAAACAAGGTCGAGTACCATTCCCTGCCGTACCGGAGTATCACGCATTTCAGCGTCGAGACAGCAGGGCACTTCGATCTGGACGCGGAGTTGAAGATCTGGATCTCCGGCAGCGCCGTGCCCGTCGAGAAGCGCTTCAACAAGCACCTCAACATCTACGACGTGCAGAGCGTACTGGCGGGCTACGTCCTGGGATAATTAACACCCTCGCCTGCTTCCCGAGCGTGTAGACTCAGGGTGGATCATCGGAACCCATGCGGAGGGCGAGATGGAAAACGGTGCGAAGCTGGAGCGGAACAAGGATGTCTACCGGCGGTATATCGAGTTGTTGAATGCCCAGGACTTCGACTCCTTGCCCGAGGTCGTTGACCCGGAGCGGTACCGCGAGATCTGCGTCGGCTTCACCCCTGGATGGGTCAACCTCACCGACGCCGTGACCTCCCTCGAAAAGGTGCTGATCGGCATCCCCGACCTCAACGCCCGCATAGACGACCTCGTGGCCGAAGGGGATAAGGTCTATGCGCGTCTGACCGTTCGTGGCACCAACTCGGGCACGTTCTACAGCATCCCGGCCTCCGGCGGCTCGTATGAGGTCAATATGTTCGACTACGCCACCGTGGAGGACGGCAGGATCGTCGAGCGCATCCAGCAGTCAGACACCCTGAGCCAGATGCTCCAGATGTACGGCGGCACCGCGAAAAAGGCCGGGCTCCTCGCGGCGGGAGGACTGGTCGCCGGCTCGCTGCTGTTCTCGGCCACCAGGAGGCTGGCACGGCGCGCCTAGATCCGGCGGTCAGGGCCGAGCCTGCGGCGTCACCGAGGGAGGTGTGATGCGGGTAGAGCGGGTCTCCAGCATCCGGCGGGTGGACGAGGCGGAATGGCGGAATCTCGAGCCGCCGGACTTCCCCTTCTTCGACTACGAGTTCCTGATAGCGCTGGAGCGATCGCACAGCGTTGGGCGCCGGAGTGGATGGTCGCCGGTGTACCTGATTTGCGAGGAAGATGAGCATGTTCTCGGGGCGTTGCCCCTCTATCTCAAGACGGACTCGTACGGCGAGTACGTCTTCGACTGGGCGTGGGCGAACGCCTACCACGAGTACGGGATGCCGTACTACCCGAAGCTCGTCTCCGCCGTCCCGTTCACGCCGGCGACGGGCCCTAAGCTTTTGGTGCGGCCCGGCGCTGACCAGGATCCAGTTGCGAAAGCGCTGCTCGACGCGGCCCAGAAGCTGGCTGACGAATCCGGGGTCAGTTCATCACACGCGCTGTTCCTGCCGGAACGAGAGTTGGACGCGTTCGAGGAGCGCGGGTTCGCTATCAGGCACTCGCTGCAGTTCCACTGGCGCAACCGGGGTTACGATGCCTTCCCCGACTACCTGGACGCGATGACGAGCAAACGTCGTCGCCAGGTCGCCCGCGAGCGCCGCCAGATCGAGGGAATCGAGGTCGAACGCCTGACCGGCGATGATCTACGCCCGGAACACGCCACCCTGATGTACGGGTTCTACGTCGACACATACGACAGGAAGTGGGGGAGCCCGTACCTCACAAAAGGCTTCCTCGACGAGGTCTTCCACACGATGCGCGACCGCATCATGCTCGCCATCGCCCGCGACGAGCTGACGCGCCGTCCGGTGGCGGGATCTTTATTCTTCTACAAGGAGAACGCGCTCTTCGGACGATACTGGGGCGCCGTCAAGGACGTGCGCAACCTGCATTTCGAGCTTTGTTACTACCAGGGCATAGAGTTTGCCGTCGAGCGCGGGATGTCGCTCTTCGAGGCCGGGGCGCAGGGCGAGCACAAGCTGG
>JACCTS010000174.1 GCA_013812245.1 Rubrobacter sp. | reverse complement strand
TGTGCATGACGCAGCCGCCTGAGTACGTGGCGTACACGGGCTTCGACACGCTGGCCCACGCCTCGGAGTGCTACGTCGGGCGCGTGCAGCATCTCTCGACGACGCCGATAGCCCTAGCCGCGATCAGGCTGACCCAGGAGAACCTGCGCGAGGCGACCTACAATCCGAAGAACTACAAGGCCATGGAAGGGATGGTCTGGGCACAGTACATGGCGGCCCAGGCATTCTCCACCGGTCTGCTCGGCATTTTGCACTCTCTGTCGCACGCGGTGTGCGCCTACTACGACATTCACCACGGCCTGAACAACGGCGTCGGCCTTCCGAGGGTGTGGACTTACAACCAGCCGGCGGCGTCCGAGAAGTACGCGGACATCGCCGAGGCGATGGGCGTAGACACCAAGGGCATGAGCGTCCCTCAGGCGGCAGACGCGACCATAGAGGCCGTCATCCGGCTCGTCAAGGACTGCGGCTGTCCGGAGAGCTGGAGTCAGGTCGGAGAGTACCCGAAGACGAGGATGGGCAAGGGCTACTACGAGGGCAAGACCAACGCGGCCATCCAGTCCGACGACGACGAGCTGCAGAAGATGGCCGAGCACATGATGGGCGACCTCTGCACGCCGGGCAATCCGCGCGACCTCACGGTAGAGGGCGCCAAGGAGGTCCTGCGCGACTGCATGTACGACGGCATGGCCGTCAAGACGGGCAACGGCTACCGGCAGAACGTCTGGGGCGTCGCCCCGGAGATGGGCCGCAGGACGCAGCAGGCCTCAGCCGAACGTCCGGGACCTCACTAAGCCCACGATCCTCGACGAGAGACACGATGGACAGGGAGCGGGCTAATGGCCCGCTCCCGCTTCATCTAAGAAGCGAGTATTTGAGAAGGAGCATTTTGTTCGAGAGCATCGAAGAAGTCAGGGAGAAACTCGCGGAGCAGGACTACGTATGTGACCGGCGCCTGGCGACGGTCGTGTACCTGGCGGTGAAGCTAGACAAGCCGGTCCTGATCGAAGGCCCCGCCGGGGTCGGTAAGACCGAGCTTGCCAAATCTCTGGCGGGCGCGACGAACCGGGCGCTCATCCGCCTGCAGTGCTACGAGGGTCTGGACGAAGCCAAAGCCCTCTATGAATGGGAGTACGGTAAGCAGCTTCTGTACACGCAGGTCTTGCGGGAGAAGATCGGGGAGGTACTCGGGCCGACGCAGGGCCTGCGCGAGGCTGCCGCGAAGCTGCGCGATCAGGAGGACGTATTCTTCTCCGAGAACTTCCTGGTGGAACGGCCGATCCTGCAGGCCATAACTTCGGAGACACCGCCCGTTCTGCTGCTGGATGAGATCGACCGTGCCGACGAGGAGTTCGAGGCGTTCTTACTGGAGTTCCTCTCCGACTATCAGGTTTCGATACCGGAGATCGGGACGGTCAAGTCGGAGCATCCCCCGGTGGTCATCCTGACATCGAACCGGACGAGGGAACTCTCCGAAGCGCTCAAGCGCCGCTGTTTGCACTTGCAGATCGACTACCCGAACCCCGAGGTGGAGCTGGAGATCGTGCGTCTCAAGGCGCCTGGCGTCGGGGAGGCGCTGGCGAAGGAGTTGGTGGAGACCATACAGGAGATAAGGAACCTAGACCTGCGCAAGTCGCCGAGCATCGGGGAGACGCTGGATTGGGCGCGTTCGCTTGTGGTGCTTGGCGCGCCGAGCCTCGACAAAGAGCTGATCGAAGAGACCCTCAGCGTGATCGTCAAGTACGACCGCGACGCCGCGAAGGTGCTCGCGCACGTGCGAGGAGCCCCGGACAGCAAGGACCTCGGCCAGAAAGAGCCGACCGGCGAGAACCCGAACGAGGCGATGTACGAGATGCACCGCAGCACCCACAAGCACACGCACTAAAAGCTCATGGACACCGTAATAAACGACTTCGTGCAAGTGTTGAGGCGTCATCAGGTCAGGGTGTCTCCTGCGGAGAGCCTTGACGCCCTGCACGCGCTGGAGCAGACTGGGCTGGGGGAGCGCGGGGTGGTGCGCGACACTTTGCGGACCACCCTTGTCAAGAACCTGGACGACATCGAGACGTTCGACAGACTCTTCGACCTGTATTTTAGTCTGCGGCCGACTGCGGAGAAGCGGACCGCGAAGCTGGATGTGCACGATCATGATCACGACCACGGCCAGCCGACGAGCATGGAGTTTGGCGAGGACGCAGAAGGTGAGGCTCCGGATTCGGAGGAGCACAGCCACGAGGACAGCGAGAACACCGAGTTCCGCCGCCACTTCGACGAGGACAAGATGCGTCCCTCGGAAGACATCCACGGCGAGGCGGAGAAGATGCGACTCTCGATGTTCTCGCAGGAGTTGATCCTGAACCGCAAACCAGGGGCCCTGGATCAGGCGCTGCAGCGCATCACGCACCAGCTCAAACTGCGCCGGACCCGCGGCATGTTCAGCCCCGGCGACCTGGTCTCGCACGGCGATGGTGGCCAGGAACTGCCGCTCGACGTCTCAGCCACGGACTTTCAGGGGCTCGTCGACCACCTTCACGACCTGGACGTGGACGAGTCGCTCAT
>JACCTS010000491.1 GCA_013812245.1 Rubrobacter sp. | reverse complement strand
CTGAAAATCATGGTGTCCCCGGTTCGAATCCGGGTCCCGCCACTTCGTGAAATCCTGCAATTCACATCGAATATCGAGGATTCCTGTCGTGTTCTGGTGAGTCGGTCAACGGCGTAAGCTATGCTTTCAGAGAGCATTGAGCGGACGAAAACCTACACGGGAGGTACTCGATGACGAACTACGCGGGCAAGAGGACTTCCGTCAGGGCGCCGCAGGGAACGGAGCTCTCGTGCCGGGGATGGCCCCAGGAGGCGGCCCTGCGGATGCTCATGAACAACCTGGATCCGGACGTGGCCGAGCGACCCGATGAGCTCGTGGTCTACGGTGGCTCAGGCAAGGCCGCCCGCGACTGGAGCTCCTTCGACGCTCTCGTCCGCACACTCCGAACGCTACGGGATGACGAGACGCTGCTTGTGCAGTCGGGCAAGCCCGTTGGCGTCATGCGCACGCATGAGTGGGCGCCGCGCGTTATGATCGCTAACTCCAACCTCGTCGGCGACTGGGCGACGTGGGAGGAATTCCGCCGGCTGGAGAAGCTCGGGCTCATTATGTACGGCCAGATGACTGCTGGCTCCTGGATCTACATCGGAAGCCAGGGCATCCTCCAGGGTACATACGAGACCTTCGCCGCCGTCGCAAAGAAGCGTTTCGACGGCTCGCTCGCTGGCACGGTCACGCTCACCGCCGGCCTCGGCGGCATGGGCGCGGCCCAGCCGCTTGCGATCACCATGAACGGTGGGGTCGCCATCTGCGTCGAATGCGATCCCTCCCGCATCGCCCGCCGCATCGACCACGGTTACCTGGACACCGAGGCCGACGACCTCGATCATGCGCTCCGCCTCGCCGAGGAAGCGAAGCGCGACCGCAAACCGCTCTCCATCGGCGTGCTCGGCAACGCCGCCGAGGTCGTGCCGGAGTTACTGCGCCGTAGCGCCCCGGTGGACATCGTCACGGACCAAACCTCCGCCCATGACCCGCTGCGCTACCTGCCCTCCGGCGTCGCCTTCAAAGACTGGGAGGCCGAACGTGAACGCGATCCCGACGGCCTCGTCGGGCGGGCCAGGGAATCCATGGCCGTACACGTCGAGGCGATGGTCGGGTTCATGGACGCCGGCGCTGAGGTCTTCGACTACGGCAACTCCATCCGGGGCGAGGCGAAGCTCGCCGGCTACGGGCGGGCCTTCGACTTCCCCGGCTTCGTCCCAGCGTACATCAGGCCGCTGTTCTGCGAGGGCAAGGGGCCGTTCCGGTGGGCCGCGCTCTCCGGCGACCCGCGGGACATCGCCAAGACCGATGGGGCTGTGCTCGACCTCTTCCCGGAGGACGAGCCTCTTGCACGTTGGATCCGGATGGCCGGAGAGAAGGTCCGCTTCGAGGGTTTGCCGGCCCGGATCTGCTGGCTCGGATATGGCGAGCGCCACAAAGCGGGGCTGCGTTTCAACGAGCTGGTCGCCAGCGGTGAGATCTCCGCGCCCATTGTCATCGGGCGCGACCACCTGGACACGGGCAGCGTGGCATCGCCGTACCGCGAGACCGAGGCGATGCTCGACGGTTCCGACGCCATCGCCGACTGGCCGCTCCTGAACGCGATGGTCAACGTCGGCAGCGGCGCGACGTGGGTCTCCATACACCACGGCGGTGGCGTCGGCATCGGACGTTCCATCCACGCCGGACAGGTCACCGTCGCCGACGGCTCTGAACTCGCCGCCCAGAAACTCGAACGGGTCCTGACAAACGACCCCGGCACCGGCGTCATCCGGCACGCGGACGCCGGATACGACCGCGCCGTGGAGGTCGCCGAAGAACGCGGCGTACGCATCCCGGCGCGCGAGCCCTCGTGAGACGCATCCTCGTCCCCGACTTCCTCCTCGATTCCCACGGCGCGGTTCCCAACGTGGGCGTCACCCTCGAGGATGGCCGCATCGTCGAGGTCGGACCCGTGACGGAAGGCGAGCGCCTGCCGGGTCGCGCGCTCGCGCCTGGCTTCGTCAACGACCACAGCCACGCATTCCAGCGCGGCCTGCGCGGACGGGTCGAACGCCGAAACTCCGATCATATCCACGACGATTTCTGGACCTGGCGGGAAAGGATGTACGAGCTGTCGGAGAGCCTGGACCCGGACTCCATGCAGCGCACAGCGGAGCGTTGCTATCGGGAGATGCTCGCCGCCGGCTACACGAGTGTCACCGAGTTCCACTACGTCCACCACAAGGCCGACGGCACACACTACGATGACCCGAACGCGCTCGCCAAGGCCGTAGCCGAGGCGGCGGAGAACGCGGGCATCAGGCTCCTCCTGCTTCCGACCGCATATGCCCGCGGTGGCATCCCGCGCTTTCGTGATGCAAGCCCCGAGGCATTCCTTGAGAGGGTGGACACATTACGGGAATGGGCCGTGGATCATGCGCTCGTGGAGATTGGGGTGGCGGCCCACAGCATGCGGGCCGTGCCGCGAGATTGGCTCGGACGGCTCGCGGAATATGCTCGACTCAACGACATGCCGCTCCATATCCACGCCGACGAGCAGCTGCGCGAAATAGAGGAGTGTGAAAAGGAGTATGGCATGAGGCCCATCAAGCTTCTGGCGGAGACCGGGTTTCTGGGTTTTCGTACAACCGTCGTCCACGCTACGCACGCCGACGAAGACGAGTTGAATCTCCTCTCCGAACACAACTCCGGTGTCTGCGTCTGCCCGACGACCGAAGGGAACCTGGGCGACGGTTTCCTTCCTGCAGCGGGCATACTGGAGCGCGAAATAAAACTCTCTGTCGGCTCCGACCAGCACGCGCGCCTCGACCCCTTCGAGGAGCTTCGAGAACTGGAGACCAACGCCCGCCGGCTCGCCGGAAGGCGGAACATCCTCGTCGCCGAAGGAGAGACCTCTCCGACGCCGTACCTCCTGCGCGTCGGCTGGCAACGGGACAGGCTGGAACCTGGTGATCCGGCAGACTTCGTCGAGATAGACCTCACGCACCCCGAGGTGTCCGGTGTCGAGCCCGAGTATCTGATCTCCGCGCTCGTCTTCGGGGCCGGGCGCGACGTGGTGGCCGCTTCGTGGATAAACGGCATACGAGCCTACCGGAGGGACGCATGAGCGAAACCACCCTGCTCATCCATGACCTGAATGCCGCTGTCTCGCCCGCCGGGCACGGCCCGCTGCGGGGTAAATCTCTGGGTGAACTGGAGGTCCACGCCCCGGCGTCCGTGGCCATCTCCGGGGAGCGCATTCTGGCGGTCGGGAGGCCCGGAGACGTGCTGCGCGAGCATCCGCCGGGGCCGGACTGCGTATCCGTGGACGGCCGCGGTAAGGTTGTGCTTCCGGGGCTCGTGGATTGCCACACCCACGCCTGTTTTCTCGGGGATCGTGCGCGGGAGTTCGAGCTGCGCTCCAGCGGGGCTTCATACGAGGAGTTGCACGCCGCTGGTGGAGGAATCCTCTCGACCGTCGGCGCCACTCGCGAGGGGAGCGAAGAGGAGCTTGTGGCGGCCGTTCGGCGTCACCTGGGCTGGATGTTGGAGCACGGGACCACCACCGCCGAGGTGAAGTCCGGCTACGGGTTGAATCGTGACTCGGAGCTCAAGATGCTTCAGGGCATAATACGGGCCGCCACGGAGAGCCCGGTGGATGTGTCGCCCACCTTCCTCGGGGCGCACACGGTCCCGCCGGAGTTCGAGAGCGCCGGGGAGTATGTGGACCACATCGTCAGGGAGATACTGCCCGAAGCCGCCCGGTACGCGGAGGCCGCCGACGTCTTCCTGGAGCGTGGCTCCTTCGAGGCCCCCGAAGCGCGGCGGTATCTGGAGGCGTGCCGGGAGTACGGCCTCCGCTTGAGGATGCACGGCGACCAGTTCACCGAGCGCGGCGCCATCCCGCTGGCGGTGGAACTGGGGATCGGAAGCGTAGACCATCTTGAGGCGACCGGAGAGGATGGCGCGAAGACGCTCGCCCGTAGCGACGTAACGGCGGTGCTACTCCCGGCGTGCGCCCTCTTCCTCGATCTTCCGCTGCCCCCGGCCCGGACGCTCGTCCGGGAGGGAGCTATCATCGCGCTCGCCACGGACTTCAACCCCGGAAGCTCGTTCTGCGAGTCGCTCCCCATCGTGATGAACCTGGCCTGTACCCGGCTCGGGCTGTCTCCCGCCGAAGCCCTCGCCGCCTGCACCGCCAACGCGGCACACGTGCTCGGCCTCGACGGGGAGGTCGGACGTCTCTCGCCCGGCTACTGCGCGGACGTGCTGGTGCTCGACGCCCCTGACTGGCGTTACCTGGCGTACCATCTCGGGGGAGATCGGTTCACCGCCAGGATAAAGCGCGGACAATTGCTTTCATCCGGAAGCGGCGAGTAAGGTGGAGCTTTCTCCGTTTAGCGTATCAGGGGGCGTGCGTCTCGCTCGGGCCCTCGCGCCAGTACAATGTCTCGAAGGCGGCGAGCGCCGCGAGCAGCGCCGCGAGGATGGCGAGGGTAACGAGGGCGGGGACTGATACCGCCACGGGGATGAGCGAGATGCAGAGGATCGTCGTCACCAACCTGGGGACGCTGATGCTGCCGGTGTCGCGTAGCCTGAAGGCGTTGTGTCCGAAAAGGTAGAGTGCGACGCCGCCACACAGCGCCACGGCCGGAATCGTCGCGAGCGGATCTCCGACGTGGGCCAGGGTATTCTTGACGCCCAGGGCGACGAAGACGATGCCGGCCGCCATCGGCAGGTACAGGTAGCTATAGGAATCGCGCGCGAGCCTGGCCCGCTCGTGGATCGGGGCTCCGGAGAGCCTGCGTTCGGCGGCGAGCACTACATAGTCGAAGTAGGCCCACCACAACGAGGCGGCGAGCGCGATGCCGAAACAGGACGCCAGGATCACACCGGGGCCGAGGCCCAGCCCGGCCGCCCCGACCCCGATCGCCACGATGGATTCGCCCAGGGCTATGATGATTATGAGGCCGTGGCGCTCCACGAAGGTCCAGCGTGTATCCGGAAGCCCGCCACGCCGAAGATCAACGGCCCGCCGTAGTCTATGGCGAGGGCTAGAGCCCAGAGAGCGCCCTGGGCGAAGCCGTCGAGGAACCCGGCCACGACGAGCAGCGCCGTACCGCCCAGGAAGCCGGGAGCGAGCCGGAGGATGGCACGGCGCGCCTCGGGCGTGCCGCCGGTGGCGGGCACGTAGAGGACCACCATCAAGAGCCGCACCACGAAGTACGAGACGCCGAAGATCACCCCGTACTCGCCGAAGGCGCCGGGGACGGCGAGCGAGGCGACGAGCATAGCCACCATGGTGGAGAGCACGATGAGCCGCGCGAGTATCGCCTCGTGCGCCGGGACCGCATTGGTCAGCCACGAGTAGCTCGCCCACGCCCACCACAATGCCGCTAGCAGAGCCGTGCCTCGCAATACCCCGCCCCAGGTGAGATATGCGGCCAGAAAGGCGGTAACCTGGGTCAGAGCGAAGACGAAGACCAGATCGAAGAATAGTTCGAGGGGGGAGACCCGCTGCTCCTGGGAGTCCTCGCTCGGTTGTCCCGCATCCGCCGCTTCGACCGTGCTCATCGGATCACCTCTCCGTCATTCTTAGAGCGTGTTATGAACTTGGGTGAAAACCGCATTGGGATGCGGATTATCTGGTTGACTCAGTCCCCCGCAGTTCCCCGTTTTCCGCATTCCTAAGCCGTTCCTGATTGAGTTCATAACAGCCTCTAGA
>JACCTS010000546.1 GCA_013812245.1 Rubrobacter sp. | reverse complement strand
TGTGCATTCCCCCGAACTCGGCGATTCTCACCCCCACAAAACTTCGTTCTGGAAACAAAAATCAAATAGTATAATGCTTGACTATTGTTGAAATTTCTATTTTGCTGTGGCGAGTGAAACGTCCGTTACACAGACTGCGGGGAAGGGTGCGACACGTGGCGGAGGGCGGTTGGAGCCTGGTCGCAGCGGAGAGACGGGGTGGTCGAGCCGTTGTGTGGAGTTTGGGGTAGGGAAACGCCGGGACTGTGGAACACTTTGAAGCGGGAAACCTGGAATACGAGGCAGCTAATCCGGGGTTACCGAAGTCGTATGGATCGTCGCTTAGAGTAGGAAGAGCCCGAGCGGTTATCGTCGAGCAACAGGGAGCAGAGCCTCAACCTCCAAGCACGAGCAGGATACGAAGTGTCCGGGGACAAACCCAGTCTATTGCATCTCGCACCGCCCTCGTTTCCGCTTATCGCCGGACGCTTTTAAACAAGATATTGCAGATGTTCCATGGTTTACGCCACAAAAATAGTCTCAGAACAACAGAATGATACTTGACTGGCATTCTCCTACGTGCTCTAATTGTTTGAGCCTGTGTACTACAAATTACATGGCGATTCCGGGGAAGGGTAAGTGCGGTGAAGAGAAAGCGAAAGTATGGGGAGTCTGCGTTCTCGGTGTGCTCCCACATTTGGATGATGGGCGACGGAAGGTCGCCGCTCTAGCTTTCAAACGCGCAACGTAGGTTCTATAGCCCGTCGACATCCTGTACGACGAAGTGCTCGGCTCGGTGGGCCCCCTCAGGGGCGTGCACATCCTGACGGGAAAGAAGCATCCGGTTAACGCGGTCCCCTTCCCGACCGAGGGCAAATGGGACCCGGGCCTCACGCGCATCGGTGGCCGCTGGTATCTCTCCTACGTCATCGCCCTCGATCTCTTCACGGATTTCCAGCCGGCCCTCGCGAGGAGCCCCGTGGGCGCCGACCACACGGAACAGAGGTTCGTGGGTGCTGACTGGGGAAAGCGGGCTACGGAGGGCTCCATCATCCAGAAGCTTGGCGGCGAGTGGCGTCTGTTCGCCTCCGCCGGCGACGACGAGCCGGCGGAATTCCAGGGTAGGTACCCCATATACTTCCTCGAAGCGGCGAATCCTGATGCGGCGGATGCCGACCAGCGGCTGGCATTCGACGGCTACCTCGACGCCCCGCACCCGACCAACATACCGCACCCGATGATCGTGCCCATACCCATAAGGCGGGATGGGCGCAGGCGTACGAAGTACATCATGATCACCTTCAACGGAGATCAGTACTACATCGAGCGCCTCGGGTACGGTACGCACGGCGACTTCTACGTCATGCAGGCCGACCAGACGGTGGCCGGCTGGGAGTTCCCGCTGAGGTAGGACCGTATCCCGGCGGTAGAAACCACAACGCCGCCGGGGCGAGGTATCGGTTGGAGCCGTCCTCGCCCCGGCGGCCTGAGAGTGCCACGCGGCCTCTCTCAACGATCCCGGGCTAATGTACCAGTAAAACACGTCACCAAGAGTTGACCTGTGTTTGAAATTGTGGTGATATGGGATCAGAGAAAGAACCGGGCCATGTGTGACAGGGGAAAGGGCGCGGGTGGGGCATTGCCGGAGAGGAGGAGGCGGGGTTAATTCGGGTACTGTGGAGTCAGGACGCTGGTGGTGCGGGTTCGGGGAAGCTGGAGCAAGGGACGGGAAGGGAGTCGAGGCGTGAGAGCGATGGGGATCAGGGGTCTGCTGCTGGCGGTAGCTCTGTTGGGTGTGGCGCTGTTGGCGGCGTGTTCGCCTCCGGGGACCAACACCGAGGGTGAAGGAGGCGGCGGTGGTGGCGGTGGCGGTGGCAAGGAGGCGCAGCAGGTAGTCGAGGAGACGACGGGCGGGTCCATGGAGCAGGCGGTCTGCGACGTTCCGCCGCCGAACATCAGCCTGCAAGACGCCGTCGTCGGGTTCTCGCAGTCCGAGGAGGAGACGAACCCGTTCAGGATTGCGGAAACCCAGTCCATAAGGGACGAGGCCAAGAAGCAGGACGTCAAGAAGCTCATCGTCACCAACGCCGCGTCCCAGATCAACAAGCAGAACTCCGACATCAGGGACATGCTGGCCCAGGGGGTGGACATCCTGATCGTCGCCCCGTATACCGCCGACGGCCTGGAGCCGGCTTTCCAGGCGGCGGCCGAGCAGAATGTGCCGGTCTTCCTCATAGACCGCGAGGTCACGGCTGAGCCGTGCGAAAACTACATCACCTTCATGGGCTCGAACTTCTACCGCCAGGGGCAGCAGGCCGCCGATCTCCTCGCCGAGGCAACCAATGAAGAGGCGCAGGTTGCCATCCTCGAAGGCACGCCGGGCGCGTCCGTCACTACCGACCGTCAGAACGGCTTCGTGGATCAGTTGGATGCCGAGTATCCCAACATGGAGGTCGTCGCCTCCCAGACCGCCAACTTCGTGCGGACCGAGGGGCAGACCGTCATGGAGCAACTCCTGCAGTCCAACCCTGACCTCACCGCCGTCTACGCCCACAACGATGAGATGGCTTTGGGCGCGGTCCAGGCGATCAAGGACGCAGGCAAGACGCCGGGCAAGGATATCAAGATAGTCTCCATAGACGGGACGAAGGGCGCGGTTCAGGCGCTCGCCAACGGCGAGATGAACGGCGTGGTGGAGTCCAACCCCAGGTTCGGGCCGCTCGCCTTCCAGACCATCGAACAGTTCCTCACGGGTCAGCCGATCCCGCAGAACATCATCATCAGCGACCGGATCTACACGCCGCAGAACGCCGAAGAGAACCTGGACGTGGCCTACTAGGAGCCTCGCAACGTGGAGCGAGACAACCCCATCCTGGAGGTGCGCCGGGGGACCAAACGGTTCCCCGGCGCCCTCGCCCTCGACGACGTGTCTTTCGAGTTGAAACCCGGCGAGGTTCACGCGCTCGTCGGGGAGAACGGCGCCGGCAAGAGCACCCTCATCAAGGTGCTCACGGGCCTCTACTCCCCGGATGAAGGGGAGATCCTTTACGACGGGGAGGAGGTGCGGTTCGGGAGCCCCGGCGAGTCTCAGGCGGCGGGGATCAGCACTATCTACCAGGAGGTCAACCTGATACCGCGCCTCAGCGTTGCCCAGAATGTCTTTCTCGGGCGCGAGCCGAGGAATCGCTTCGGCCTCATAGACGTATCCCGCATGAACCGCGAAGCGCGTGAGATCCTGGGCCGCTACGGCATCGAGGCCGGCGTCACGGCGCCGCTCAATACGCTGTCCCTGGGTCTGCAGCAGATGGTCGCCATAACGCGCGCCGTCTCCATCGAGGCGCGGGTGGTAATCATGGACGAGCCGACCTCTTCGCTGGAGGCGCGGGAGGTAGAGACGCTCTTCGGGGTAATAAGGCAACTGCGCGGGAACGGCATCAGTGTGATCTACGTCAGCCACAGGATGGAAGAGCTGTACGAGATCTGCGACACCGTTACGGTGCTGCGCGACGGCCGGTTGGTACATACGGGCCCGCTCGCTGACCTCTCCAGGCTGGAGCTCGTCTCCCTGATGCTCGGCCGGGAGCTGGACGAGGTGCGCGAGGGGGGAGCGACCAGCTTCGGCGAGAAGGAGCGCGAGACCGGGCGCGAGCCGATCCTGGAGGCGGATAACCTGATCCAGCGGCCCCTGCTCCACGACATCTCGGTGGACGTGAAGCCCGGCGAGATACTAGGATTTGCCGGCCTGCTCGGCGCAGGACGTACGGAGACGGCGAAAGCCATCTTTGGAGCCGACCCGGTGGACTCCGGGAGTGTGAAGGTGGGGGGGAAGGAGATCAGGACCGGCTCGCCCGCCTCCGCCATAAAAGCCGGCGTCGCGTTCCTGCCGGAGGACCGCAAGTCCGAAGGCATCATCCCTGATCTCTCGGTGAAGGAGAACATCGTGGCGGCGGCCCTCCCGAAGCTCTCACGGGCCGGGCTCGTCTCGGACAAGGCGCAGGACGAGCTCGTGGAGCGCTTTATGAAGGACCTGGACATAAAAGCGTCAGGCCCGGACCAGCCGGTCGGGGAGCTCTCCGGGGGTAACCAGCAGAAGGTCCTGCTCGCGCGCTGGCTGTGCATGAACCCGA
>JACCTS010000494.1 GCA_013812245.1 Rubrobacter sp. | reverse complement strand
CAGCGCATCCCCCAAATGAGCTATTTTTCGTGGATGTTCTCTGAGGACGGTGATCCCCGGAGAATCGCGCGTGTCAGCCTGCAGAAGAAACTGGGCGGAAGATCAGCAGGAAGACCACAGAACCGGCCGAGGCTGCGATGGTCCCACCAGCCGGGCCTTATTGCGCCGCGTACATGGCGAATACAGGCGTGAACAGCACCCCTATGATGGCCCCTAGCAGAAAAAGAACGTTAGCATGCCTGTTATCAACGTTGCAGGCACCCCGTCCAACCCCAGTTCGAGCTAGTTGAGCCTGCGCATCTAGCCTCCGAAGAGGCGGGCGAAGAAACCCCGGCTCTTGAGAACCTTGAGCTCGGCTTCGAGCCGGGTGCGTTCTTCGACGAGCGAGGATTTTTCTTCGACGAGCTCCAGATGCTGCTGGTTTAACTTCTCGCGCTCGGCTTCGAGCCTGGACTTGTCTTCTTCGAGGGTGGAGATGGTCCTCTCCTGAAGCTCGCGCTGGAACTCCACCAGGTTGAGGCGCTCTATCTCGGCCCAGAGGCGATCCATCTCGACACGGGCGGCGTCACGCTCGGCCCGGATCTCCTCCACCTGCCGGTTGCGCTCTTCGAGGCGGGTCTTGTAATCCTGGCCCCTCTGCAACAGACGCTCGTAACGCTCGAAGGGTACGGCCGGCAGGCGGGAGCCGGATTCACTCTCGTCTCCCATCACCTCCCCCTCGAAGACCTCTTCCTCGGCGTCTTCGGCGCTCAACTCGCGGGCGAGGCTTTCTACATCGGAGAGGACGAAGCTGTAGCCGCCATCGGGTGTCGTCTCGGCGTCCAGGCGGCCTTCGTCAACGTAGCGCCGGACCACGCCCTGCGTGCGGCCCAGGATGGCCGCGGCGGCCCCTAGTCCTATGCGCTCCTCCCCCGTGTCCATGCCTGAATATTAGCCTGTCGGCAGCCGGCTTGTCAGCATCCCGGCACGTCAGCGTCCGTGGAAGCCTGCCTGGAAGCGGGTAGACCCGCGGAATATTTGAAGGCTAGATCCCGCTACGCGCGAAAAACCTCTCCTTTGCGTACCTCGATGGGTATTTTCGGCAGGGGCCGCTGGGCCGGGGGGTTGACGACCTGTCCGTTGGTCGCGTCGAAGATGGAGCCGTGACAGGGGCAGGCCAGTTGTCCGCCCCTGTAGGCGACCTTGCATCCCTGGTGTGTGCAGACTGCCGAGTATGCCGCAAACTTCCCGCTGTCCAGATGCACCAGCACCGCGGGTTTGCCCGAGTCCTTGAACTTCACGGCCGACCCCGGCGCAACCTCGGATTCTCTGGCTATCGCCTGTCCACCACCCGAAGCCTCCTGCGTGGCGCTATCGGATGCGCTGCTGGATGAACTACTACTCGCCTCGCTGCTGCTCGATGCGGCGCTGCTGGAAGCGCTGCTCGAGGCGCTTCCAGACGCACTGCCGGACGCGCTGCCGCTGTTTCCGGTGCCGGATCCTCCACCGCAGGCGGAGAGTACTGACGCCCCGGCGACGCTCACGCCGATTGCGCCTCCGAGGCGGATGAACCGCTCGCGCGAGATCTTCTCCTTCAAGACGTCTCCTCGTTCGTTGGTCTTTCATCTGTCATGCGGCCATGTGACACGCAGGTTTATACGTGAGCCGCAGGGTTGCGGTTGTGCCATCCTGTCGTACCGGCCTTGCGTATACGTAGAATAGTATTGGGCGAGACCGCAGAGAGGAGCGTTATTGTGAACGGTATGGCGTGGGTTCGCATCCTGGTCGGGGCGGTCTGGTTGAACGGCGCCCTGGAGAAGCTCCTCAACCCCCAGTTTCCCCGGCAGTTCGCCGCAAGCCTTCAGGCTGGGGGCTTCGTCTCCCAGGCGCCGCCATTTTTCCGATCCTTCATGCAAGGCACCGTGGTGCCCAACGCCGAGGTCTTCGCCCAGCTCGCGCGCCTGGGTGAGCTGGCGATGGGGATAGCCCTAGTCCTGGGCCTCCTCACCAACCTTGCCGCCCTTGGCAGCATAGGCATGAGCGCCGTTCTGCTGCTTTCCCAGGGCGGTGTCCGGTTCGGCACCGGTCTCGGGCCCCCGGAGTTCCTGACGATAAACGTCCTGATCGCACTGCTCTCCGCCGTGATCCTCTTCAGCCCCACCGCGAAGGCCCTCTCAGTGGACTCCGGCCTCGCAAAACGCCGCCCCAGCCTCTCGCCACTGCTCACGAACCGCCGCAAGCGCAGCCAGACGTAGTAGAGCATAGGTCTGTCGCCGAAGCTTCCGGGCTGGCCGCAGGTCCGCAGGCGTGGCATGCTTCTGTTCCCACGACAAGAGAGCGAGGGGATCCAAGCATGAACGAGGCTCGTGCGCTGGAGGGCAGGACAGCGTTGGTCACGGGGGCCAGCAGCGGGTTGGGGAGGACCACGGCTATCTCCCTCGCCCGAGCCGGAGCGGACGTCGCGCTGGTGGCAAGAAGCGCGGAGGAGCTCGAAAGCGCCGGACAGGAGGTCTCGGAGACCGGCCGCCGGGCGTTGGCCTTGCCCATTGACCTGGCCGAAGGGGACGAGGCGACGCGGGCGGTCGGGCAAACCGTCGAGGCCCTGGGGCGCATAGACGTGCTGATCAACGCCGCGGGCACCGACGCGCCGGGTGCGGTGGAGGAGCTGGAGGTGGAGGGCTGGGATCGGACGCTCGCCGTGAACCTCAGGGCGCCGTTCTTGCTGGCCCGAGCCGCCTTCCCGCGCATGCGCGAGGCCGGCGGCGGCACGATCGTCAACGTCTCCTCGGTGGCGGGCAAGAAGGGCTGGGCGAACGCCTCGGCCTACTGCGCCTCCAAGTTCGGTCTCACAGGCCTCACCGAGGCGCTGGCCGACGAAGGGAAGGAGCACGGCATCCGGGCCATCGTGCTGTATCCCGGCGCGATGGCCACCCACTGGGGTGCGTTCTCTCCCGAGGAGCGCCGGCGGAGCGGGCCGACCGAGGCCCCGCCGACGCAGGTTCTCGCGCCGGAGCGGGTCGCGGAGTTCATCGCCTGGTTCGTCGCCTCCCCACCCGAGTTCGTGCTGACGGAGGGTATCGTGCTTCCCATCGAGGAAGGGTTGCCCTGATAGCGGGTTTCAGCATCTCAGCCAGTCAGCTTGTCAGCAAGAACGAAAAGCCAAGAAGCTGATCGGCTGACAAGCGAAGCGTGTCAAGGAGCGCGGGTCGCGGAAGCTCAATGCTTCCGCGACCCGCTATGACATACCCTGGGTTTCCGAGCCCTCGACCGGCGAAGATCGCGGTGAGTCCCTGCCGGCGTTACCGGCTATGCGCCGCTCCGCGACGCTCATCGGCCCCTCGGCTGCCACTGCTCACGAACGCCGCGAGCGAGGAGCTAGCGGGCGGAACCGGCAACGATGGCGTACCCGCGCAGTCGCTCGTATAGGGGTCGGCACTCCTCCAGCAGGGGCTGCAACCTTTCCGGGAACGGGCCGTTCCGGGACGAGTATGGATCGAAGCCGGTCGAGGCGTGGACGTTTTCGTACCAGTGCTCAGCCCACACGCCGTCTTCGGGTTTGGGACCGGCGGGCCACGAGAGCATCGTCTCCTCGAAGGGTATGCCGAGCTTCTTGCACACCCGGCGAAGCACACCGGAAGGATCCAGCAGCAACTCCTTCGCGTCCAGCACCACGTGATCTCCATCGTCCTGCAGCATGAACTCCAGGATCTCGACCTGTTCGGCCAATCCGGTGTCGCGCAGGGTGGGGTTCGGAAGTTGATTCGCCAGCGAGGGAAGCATCTCTCTCGGGTCTCGGATCAGGAGCGCGTTCGTCACGTTGCTCAAAAAATCGCGGTCCAGTCCTGGCAGATGATGGGCCATGTTCTTGAAGAAGTGGACCGGACGCTCGCAAGGTCCGAGGATGACCTCCCTGACCACACGCCCGCCGTCGCGATCCATGCTCCGCAGTACCTCTTCCTCGCCAGGATGTCCGGGTCCGGCCGACGAGATGTAATGGCCGTAGAGCGGCTCATCCACGACCATGGTGTCGAGGCGCTGCCGGAACGAGTACATCAGCGCCGTCGAGACGTTGCGCGGCCCGGACCACACGCTGAGCCTCAGGCAGTCGTCTGTCACGCCGTCGCCCTGGCGACCGCCCCGGCGTAGAGTTCGGAGAGGCGGGCGGTCATCCCGCCGCGTTTGCCGTTCCCTATCCTGCGCCCATCCACCTCCACGACCGGCGTGAGGCTGCCGAACGTTCCGGTGACGAAGGCTTCGTCCGCCCCGTACACGTCGGTCAGGGAAAACGCGCGCTCCGAAACAGGGATGCCGTTCTCCTTACACAGTTCGATCACCATGCGCCTCGTGATGCCGTTCAGGCAGTATTGTCTGGTCGAGGTCCACACCTCACCGCCGCGCACGATGAAGAAGTTGGTTGCGTTGCACGTGGCGACCGCGCCCGTCGGATCGAGCATCAGGGCCTCGTCCGCACCCGCCTTGAGAGCCTGTATCAGGGCGACGACCTCGTGCAGCTTGCTGTGACAGTTGAGCTTCTGATCCAGGGTGTCGGGCGGCGGACGGCGCACGGTCGAGGTGAAGAGCCTGACGCCCTTCTCCTTCACCTCCGGGTCAGCCTTCTTGTGCTCCGCGATGATCACAACGTTCGGCCCACCGACCACGAGGCGCGGGTCCTGCGAAGGGGTTTTCTTGTCGCCGCGGGTGACCATCAATCGCACATGGACGCCAGGGGAGCTCTCCATGCCGTTGCGGCGGATGGTCTCGCGGAGGGCAGCTGTGATCTCCCGCCGCGTCATCCCGATGTCGAGGTCTATCGCCCGCGCCCCCTCGAAGAGCCGGTCGAGGTGTAGGTCGAGGAATGCGAACTCACCCCCGTGCAACCGGATGCCTTCCCAGACTCCATCCCCGACGAGAAAGCCGGAGTCGAAGACCGAAACTTTGGCCTCATCCCGAGGATGAAACTCGCCGTTGATGTACACGAGAACGTCCCTGTTGCGTTCATCCGGCACCGCCTCGTGCGTGCCCCGCGTCATCGTTCTCCCCACTCTCGGCGCAGGATGCTCATGCGCACGTTGTCCACGTAGCGTCCGGCGAGCCACATGTGCTCGCGCTGACGGCCTTCCTCGACGAAGCCGCAAGAGCGGTACGCGCGGATGGCACGCTCGTTCTCGGCATGCACCTCCAGCCACACCCGATGCAAATTCCGAAGCCGGAACGCATAGTCGAGCAGCAGGCTCACGGCTTCGCGGCCGTATCCACGGCCCCAGTATTCTTTGTCACCGATGGTGATGCCCAGCTCGGCCTGCCGGGAGGTCTCGTCTATGTGGAAGAGGCCGCAGTGTCCTATGGGTCGGTCGTCGGCTTCGATGGCGAAGCCCGTCTTGTCGCGTGGGGACTCGGCCGCTACCCGATCAAAGGTCTTCTGCAAACATTCGGGGGCGGTCGGCCTCGGCGGGTAGCCACCTCCGGCAAGCTCCACCTCGACGTCGTTCCAGAAGCCGAGCAACCGAGGGAGATCCTCGCGGACGACGGCCCGCAACGTCACCTTCTCTCCCTGGAGCACGAAGGCTACAGGAAGGCGGGAACGAGCTCGTCCTTCACCAAGTCGGCGTGGCTCTCGCGCTCGCGGACTACGGCCCAACGGTCGCCGCGGACGAGGACTTCGGCGGGGCGGCGGCGGGAGTTGTAGTTGGAGGCCATGGAGAAACCGTAGGCGCCCGCGCTCATCACGGCGAGCAGGTCCCCCTCCCTGGCGTCGGGGAGCTCGCGGTCGCGGGCCAGATAGTCACCGGACTCGCACACCGGGCCGACCAGGTCGGCGTTTGCCACGGAACCGTCTTCCTGTACGGAGCGCACCTCGTGGTAGGCGTCGTAGAGGCTGGGCCGGAGGAGGTCGTTCATGCCTGCGTCGGCGACGATGAAGTCCTTCTCACCGCTCCGCTTGCGGTACACGACGCCGGTGACAAGGGCGCCGGCGTTCCCCGCGACGTAGCGGCCCATCTCGCAGAGGATCTTCGTCCCCGTGGCTTCCAGGGACGGACGGATGGCATTAATGAGATCCTTTGGCGTGGGCGTCTCCTCGTCGTTGTAGCGGATGCCCAGTCCGCCGCCGATGTTGAAGTACTTGATGTCGAAGCCGCGGCGCTTCAATTCCTCGACGAGGCCGGCGGTTTTCTCTATGGACTCGACGAACGGGTCGAGCTTGGTGATCTGGGAGCCGATGTGTTGGTGAACCCCGATCAGGTCCACATGCGGATAATCGTCCATCCTTCCGACCAGCGTCAGAGCCTCGTCCACCGGGATGCCGAACTTGTCGAAGGCGCGGCCGGTCGCGACGTGGTCGTGGGTTCCGGCGTCCACGTCCGGGTTGACGCGCAGGGAGACGCGGGTCTGCTTGCCGTGACGGGCGGCGAGACGTTCCAGATGCTCCAGTTCCGAAGCCGACTCCACGTTAAAGAGCAGGATGCGCTCCCCGAGGCCCGACATGATCTCCTCGTCCGTCTTGCCAACCCCGGCGAAGACGACCTTCTTGGGGTCGAAGCCCGCCCGCATCGCCCGGTACAGTTCGCCGCCGGAGACGATGTCAGCTCCCGCTCCGAAGGACGAGAGGGCGCGCAACACCGCCAGGTTCCCGTTGGCCTTGACCGCGTAGCAGACCAGGTGATCGAGGTTCCCAAAAGCCTCGTCGAGCTCGCGGTAGGCCCGCTCCAGGGCCGCATGGCTGTAGACGTAAGTGGGGGTCCCGGCCCCCCGCGCTATCTCGGGGAGCGGGACCCCCTCGCAATGGAGAACACCCGCCTCATAGTGAAACTCGTCCAAGATATACCTCCTCGGTTCCCCGGACCGTGCTATATTCCTGGCTCTCGTTGCAAGAGCCGTGGGGACACTATACCCCTCGTCGGAGGAATATACCCCGTGCCGAAATCCCGCGCGACACCGAGATGAATGATTCCCGCCACATCCGCTCAGCGGCATCCCCACTCCTGATGAATCCCGTGCTAGCGGGCCAGGGAGCCTACCCTCTGCTCCGCCTGGACGAGCGTCGCCAGGAACTCCGGGAGCGAGGCGTCGCGCTCTTCGACTTCGGCACCGGCGATCCCCGAGAGCCAACCGACCCAGCTATCCGCCAGGCCCTCGCGGACGGCATCATGGAGGTCAGCCAATACCCGAGTTCGGCGGGCAAGCGTAGCCTCCGGGAGGCTTTCCGCGGCTGGATAGAGCGCCGCCACAGTGTCGCGCTTGACCCGGAGACCGAGGTACTGCCGGCCACGGGCTCCAAAGAGGCTATCTTCCACGCCCCGCTGGCGTTCCTGCACCACTCGCACGCCCGGCGCGGCGTCGTCTACGGTACGCCGGGCTACCCTGTCTACGAGCGCGGGACGCTGTTCGCGGGGGGTGAGGCGTTGCCGGTGGAGTTGAAGCGCGAAAGCGGTTTCCTGCTCCGGCCCGAGGACGTGGACCCGGAGCGGACGCGGATACTCTGGATCAACCACCCCCACAACCCGACCGGCGCCACCGCGACCTACGAATACCTCGAAGAGATCGCGGAGTTCTGCCGCGAGCACGACATCCTGCTCTTCTCAGATGAGTGCTACAACGACATCTACTCCGGCGAGCCGCCACCATCAATACTTGAGGTGACGAAGGAGCGGACGCTCGCTTTCGTCTCCCTGAGCAAGCGCAGCGGCATGACCGGCTACCGCTCGGCCATGATGGCCGGGGATCCGGACCTCATCTCGGCCCTCAAGAAGTTGCGCCCATCCATCGGCGTAGCCACCCAATCCTTCGTCCAGGACGCCGCGACGGCCGCCTGGAGCGACGACGGACACGCCGGGGAGCGGCGGCGCATCTTCGGCGAGAAGCGGGCCCTGTTCGTGGACTTCTTCCGGCGTATTGGCCTGGACTTCCTGCCCACGGACGCCAGCTTCTACCTGTGGGTGGCGGTCCCCGAGGCGTTCGCCGGCGACGACGAGGCCTACGCCATGCGCCTCATGCAGGAGGGCATCATCGTGGCGCCGGGACGCTCGTTCGGGCCGGGCGGCGAGGGATTCATCCGCATCGCCCTCGTGCCGGGGCTGGAAGAGTGCGGGCAGGCCATCGAACGGTGGAAGACCGTGGTTCGCTGACGCTGGCCGCACGCTACCCTAGCGCCAGCGCCACGATACCCAGAACCATCGCTCCGGCTGCGAAGAGGCGCTGGCGGACGTTGCCCTCGGAGAGCAGGCTCGCGCCCATGAGAACCCCGATCAGGATGCTGATCTCCCGCGCCGGGGCCACGTAGCTCACCGGCGTGAAGACCAGCGCCGTGAGGACCAGGATGTACGAGAGCGGCGAGAGGATAGCTACGCCGAGCACCTCGGGTTTGTGGTTACGCCAGATCGCTGCCGCCTTCTCTTTGTGGAGTATCGCCACGGGGGTGAGCAGGGCGGTCGTGACCAGGGTGGTGGCCCAACTCTGCAAGAGCGGCGGGATCAGGAGCGCGCTGACGGCCTGTTTATCCCAAATGGTGTACGCGGCGATAAAGGCACCCGTCAGTAGACCGTAGATCACACCCCAGCCGAAACCCGGACCCCCCGTGCCGCCCGGTTCTCTCGTTATGAAGAAGACTCCAACGGCGATCAGCAAAATGCCGCAGATGGCGACGGCCGAGGGACGCTCGCCGAAGATCACGATGGCAGCCGCGGTCGACAGCAACGGCCCCGTGCCGCGCGCCAGAGGATAGACGACGGAGAGATCCGCAACCGCGTACCCGCGTTGCAGCAGCAGGAAGTACCCCAGGTGCAGCACGCCGCTCCCGAACATGAACATGAGTTCCACCGGCCCCAGATGCGGCTTCTGGAAGACGAGCACCAGGGTCGCCAGCGGCGCGTAGACGAGCACGGAGAACGCGCCGAACATCCAGACGAAGACTGCCCCTCCGTCCCCGACCCGCTTGGCGAACAGGTTCCACGTCGTGTGAAAGAAGGCCGCTGTCAGGACCAGGAGCAGGGCAAAGAGCGTCATGCGCCTTGAAGTTTACATAAAAGAGTTCATCCTGGGTTCGAGTCTAGTTCGAGGCTTGCTGGAGTTGCTGGCGGACGGTTTGGATCTCGTTGAGGAGGTTCTGGATCTTGGGCAGGTCGTTCCTGACGGAGCTGGCGATCTGACCCGGATTCCCGCTCTGCACCGCCGCGATGAAGTTGTTCAGGGCAAGTATCGCTTGCGTGTAGGCTTTGATCAGCCGCCTATGGGTTTGCCCCAATCCAGGGGGAGGTTGAATCTGCTTCAACTCCTTGAGCCCCTGCTGCGTCTCCCGCTGCGCCTGCTGTATGGCGTTCGGGTTTATGCCGACGGATACATTCCCGCCCTTGACCTTCACATTCACGTCCGCGACCCCCGCCACGTCCCTGGCGGTGTCGTTCAGGATCGGGCGCACCTGGTTCCAGTACTGTCGGACGGCCGCTTTGTCAGCCTTGATCCGGGGCTGATCGTTCCCCTGCGAACCGGGGATCTGCACCCCGCAGCCCGCCAGAAGCAGGACGGCGACCAGCGAGATCGTTATGTTCCTCAAAGCTCCTCCTCAGGGCCGACTCTCGACATCATATACGCGCGGCGCATCCACCGGTTGCGCCCCGGAATCGGCGCGTCCTCCTGCTAAACTGCGTGCGATCCGGACAGGAGGGAGCATCTCAGTGCGGGAGCAAATAGAGGAAGCCTTCGAGGACCGGGGGTTGCTGGATGAGGCCGGATACCGGGATGCCGTCTTCGGCGCCATAGCCGCCCTGGACCGGGGCGAACTGCGCGTCGCCGAGAAGCGGGACGGCGGGTGGCACTCCAACGCCTGGGTGATGAAGGCCATAAACCTGTACTTCGGCATCGCGGAGATGGAGACCATCGAGGCCGGGCCGTTCGAGTACCACGATAAGATCCCCACCAAGAAAAACCTCGCCGAAGCGGGCGTCCGCGTCGTGCCGCCCGGCACCGTCCGATACGGCGCATTCGTCGAGCCCGGCGTCGTCGTTATGCCGGGCTACGTCAACATCGGCGCATACGTCGGGAGCGGCACGATGGTGGATACGTGGGCGACGGTTGGCTCGGGAGCCCAGATCGGCAAGAATGTCCACCTCGCTGGCGGTGTCGGTATCG
>JACCTS010000488.1 GCA_013812245.1 Rubrobacter sp. | reverse complement strand
TGATCCCGAGGGCAACGAATTCTGCGTACTCGGTTCCCGCACTTCCGCCTCCTGACCGGCGTAGTGGGGCAGCCTGGATGGCGGTCCCAGGGCAGGGGCCACCAGTTCACGCGGAGGCTGCGATGTCGGCCGCCACACCGCCGATGGCCGTGTCCGGACGGCGGCGTCCGCCTTTGGCTGGATCAGTTCTCCTAGGTCTGATACTCGGGTCGTCCTTCTTCATTCTGCGGCAGACGTTCTCTTAGCCCGGCACGTTAGGGCGGCCACTAGAGTCCGGCTCGAACGGTCTCGCTACGCTCGCTGCGTCCTCGCCGGAGAAGGGCGAAAGGTCAAGTCCGGTCGTTCTCGCTCCGCTGCGCTGCGACCTCGGTCGGCAAGAGAAAGGGCGCCCGGAGGCGCCCTCGGCCATATCGGCCACCAAGTCTGTCAGACGCGTCAGGTGCCACCCATCCATGGCCTCCTTGCTAGGTCTGATCTCAAGCTAGACCCGCTCCGTATGACCGTCAAATCTCGCCCGAGTGTTACTATCCGGAAAACCGGCTGATAGATAGGAGAGTGATGGTTGGGCGACCCGCGATCGTCGAGCTGACGTCTGTTGCTTTGCCCGACGCTGAGCTGGTGGCGCGGCTGTTCAGGACATTGGGGGATGCCACCCGCCTTCGTGTCGTGGAGCTTCTGATCGAGCAGGGCGAGCTACATCAGATGGAGATCGTGCGTCGCCTCGACGCGTCCCAGGCTCGTGTCTCGGAACATCTCACGTGTCTCATCTGGTGCGGTTTCGTGAGCACCAGAACCGAGGGTCGCAGGACGTTTTATCGAGTTACCGACAAGAGAGTTCGCTCACTCATCTCGTCAGCCCATCGCTTCCTAAGCGGAAATCAGGCAGCAATCGCCAGCTGCAGAAAGGTGGACGGCTGATGCCGAATGACATCGACTTAGCACGCCTGCGCGAGCTGTTGGAGCGCGGCCATGTTCAGCTGCTGGAGGTGCTCCCGCAAAGCGAATACGACGAGGAGCACCTGCCCGGCGCCATCAACGTACCGCTGAAATCGCTCACGCCGAACGCGGTCGCCGGATTCGACAGGTCGAGGCCCACCGTCGTCTATTGCTGGGACGACATATGAGACATGAGCCCGCGGGCTGCGTGGCAGCTCGAAGAGATGGGGTTCGACGACGTCTACGACTTCGTCGAGGGAAAGGCGGAATGGATCGCCAACGCCCTGCCGACCGAGGGCAAGGGGCCGCATTACCCGCTGGTCGGCGAAGCAGCACGCCGCGACCTCGTGCACGAATGTCATCTGGGGACGCTGGTCGGCGAATCTCGCAGCGCGGTAACCGAGTCAGGACAGAACTACTGCGTGGTGCTCAACGGTCACGACATCCTGATGGGACGTATGCGCAAGAAACACCTCGCCGTCGGCGACGAGAACATCGTGCAGGACGTGATGGAAACCGGTCCGACGACGGTTCGCGCCACGGAGTCGGCGGCATCATTGCTCAAGAGGATGAAGGCACGCGACATACCGGCGGTGCTGGTCACGACGCCCAAAGGCCGTTTCGTTGGCATCGCACGCAGATCGGATATCGAGACTTTGGTCGCAGACACGGAGTCACATCAGTACGCCGGACAAGAAAGGCGCGGGTGAGGCAATGACGGAGGAAGTCTGACGGATGAAGAAGATGATTTTGGTGGTCGGATTCCTCTCCGCCCTAGCCGGCATCAATGCCGTTCTAGACTCCCAACGCGAATGCGGCTGCCAACCCGAGTGCTGGTGCAAGAAGCCCGGACTGCGCCACTTCCGCTGGCTGCTCCCGATAAGCCACAGGTCGATCCCACCCGAGTGGAAGCAGAAGATGGAGTCCGGTTCTCCGAGCTAGGACTGGCGCCAACCAAGGCGTTCATTCAGCTGAGCCTTCGCCACAAATCCGACGACCATCTCTGGTTCTCCTTCTTTCACGAGGCTGGCCACATCTTGCTCCACAGCAAGAAGGAGACGTTCATTACCGCCGAGTCGCCGCGGGAGCTGCCAGAAGAGGAGAATCAAGCCAACTTGTTCGCTGCAACGTGGCTGATACCACAGCGGTTTGACGCAAAGCTGCGACAGCTGCGCACAGACGCGGATATCCGACAGTTTGCGGATGAACCGGGGATCGCTCCTGGCATTGTCGTCGGTCGGCTGCAGAAGGAAAAGCTGATTGAGTGGAGCAGAGGCAACAGCCTTAAGCGTTGGTTCAAGTTTGTCGAATCCTGACCTTGCGAGGGCTCCTCAATGGCAGATCTGACCTGCTATCGGCTAAGGGCGGCTCCGAAAGGACCAGTCGCCGACTTCGATGATGCGATCGACGAAGATGACCTTGCGCGGCTGGTGCATTTAGAGCCAACCGTTGTCGGTGGGGCGCGCGCAAAGCTCTATATCGCGCCTGCGAAGCCTGAAGGGTGCACAAACTCAGTTCCGTCATGCTGCCGCCTCATAGTATTCGTGCAGCAGCCCGCCAAGGCGATCTCGCCGACAAACCCTTGCGTCAACGGGAAGCGTTGTCTTCTCGAACTCTTCCTGCTCCGGTGGTTGAAGTTGCA